>NZ_JBHFNP010000144.1:0-2441 GCF_041929235.1 Microseira sp. BLCC-F43 | reverse complement strand
CCCCCAGGTTCGCGACTAGCCATGTGCGATGTGAAAGTCGTACATCAACGTGTTAAACACGTTAAGAATGAGGAGCCGCCTCCTCCGGGGATTTCTCTCTCCCCGTCCCCATGTAAAAAGAGTCAGAGACTCTGCCTACGTCGGCAGTAAGCAATGAAACCGATGGAATGCAAGGCACAAAAGCCTAAGATACATAACCTGAATTGTAAGGAAGGCAAGGGGAAGATTGAGAAGGGTTAACGAAAGTGAATCATCATTGATAGTTCCGTAACTCGCGAAAGAGTGAAACAGGTTGATACACTCTGACCAAAAGGTAAGCAGGTTGGTTATGGCAGTATGGCTGGTCATAACGAGAGAACTAAACTCCTGCCGGAATAGAGATGGAACCCTAATTCAATCGAAGTTCAGATGTACGAAACACAGTAAGCCCTATAGATTCTCAGGAACAAGGTCGAAATCTTGAGTAGGTTGACCGCAAGGAAGACGGAACTATCTGGAGGGTAGAGGAAGTTGGAGGAAGCGAACGCCCTTGTGTAACGCAGGGGATAGGGGTTCAAAATTTGCCCCACGTTGAAAGACGGCAGACTTCCAATGGGTCTTAACGATAAGGACTTCATCAAGGAACTTAACCGAAGTGAAAGATAGATTCAGAAATGAAATCAGAGCTAAGGAACCGCTAAAAGAATGGTCAGACATCGATTGGAAGACCGTCAAAAAGCGAGTGAGGAACCTAAGACGGAGAATTTATCGAGCCAAGCAGAACGATCAGTGGAATAAGGTCAAAAGCCTAATGAAGCTAATGCTACGCAGTTACTCCAACCTGCTATTGTCAGTGCTCAGCGTGACTCAGGAAAACCTTGGGAAAAGAACGGCTGGCATCGACGGTCAGACGGCAACAACCCCGACAGAAAGAGTCGAACTCGTAAGAGTTATGCTGACGCACACCCTATGGGCTGCCAAGCCAGCCAGAAGGATATACATCCCCAAGGCAAACGGCAAACAACGCCCACTGGGAATCCCTACGGTCAAAAACCGAGTCGCACAGGCAATCGTCAAGAACGCCCTAGAACCTGTATGGGAACAAGAATTTGAATCCAATTCCTACGGATTCCGCCCAGGTAGGAGCTGTCAGGATGCCATAAGTCAGTGCTGGATAAGACTCCAGAAAGGCATGGACACCTGGTTACTAGATGCCGACATCAAAGGGGCGTTCGACAACATTAGCCACGAATACATACTTGAAGCAATTGGGAAAATTCCCGGCAGAGAGCTAATCAAACAATGGCTAAAAGCAGGATATGTAGAAGCCGAAGTGTTCCATAAAACAGAAAGCGGTACACCACAAGGGGGCATCATTAGCCCTCTACTCTCAAACATAGCTCTCGATGGCATGGAACGGCTACTATCCAACCACAAGAAGGAGAAAACCTATCAATGTACAAGGAGAGCCACGGGTGAAGAATATACGAAAAAGAAGAAGCTCGACAAATACGGATTCGTTCGATATGCCGACGACTTGATCATAACCGCCAGAAGCAAAGAGGACATTGAGGAAATAAAACCCATCATCCAGCAATGGTTATCAAAAAGAGGTCTAGAACTGAATCAGGATAAAACCAATGTCGTTCACATCGAACAAGGGGTCAACTTTCTAGGGTTTAATATCCGTCAGTTCAAAGGTAGCTGTTTTACTTTTCCTGACAAGGAAAAGGTAAGAAAATTCTGGGCAGAAATACGGGAATGGCTCAAAAAGCACCCTAATATCAGCCAAGAGGCAGTTATCTCGTACCTCAATCCAATACTCAGAGGATGGGGAAACTACTACAGACACGCCGCAAGCCAACGAGTCTTCTCATATGTTGACCATGAAATATGGAAAGCGCTCTGGAAATGGGCAGTGAGAAGGCACTCAAAAAGAGTTGGCAAACAAAAGGGAAAAGGGAAAGAATGGGTGCGAAAGAAATACTTCCCAACAATCAATCGAGTCAAGTGGACTTTTGCAACAAACAAGACAACAAGAGATGGCAAGGAAGAAAAAATAGCCATCCATCGGCTGGCACTAATACCCATTGAGCGTCACATTAAAATCAAAGGCGCTTCATCTCCCGACGACCCTACACTCACCGAATACTGGAAAAACCGCCAAACCACATAGGGGAAAACCTATTGGACAAAAGGAACCAAAATGTACAAAGTGGCGGAAAACCAAGGATGGAAGTGTCCTGTATGCGGCGAACATCTGTTCAATGGAGAGGAACTGCACACCCACCACAAGGTAAGGGTGAAAGATGGAGGCTCAGATAAGGTCGATAATCTGGCTCATCTACACAAGTCGTGTCACAAACACGTACACACAGGCAACTGTACTGCAAGGCAAAAGGCAATAGCCGGATGATGGGAAACTGTCAAGTCCGGTTCTAAGGGGAGGAGGACACGGCGAC
>NZ_JBHFNP010000143.1:0-64460 GCF_041929235.1 Microseira sp. BLCC-F43 | reverse complement strand
GGTAGCTTCGACTCGCTGTTCGCCGCCAATCGCGGGGGTGGAAGCTGGTACTCCCACGGAAGCTGCCCTAAATTCAGCTACAGGTGAGGGTGGTGGGGGTGCAAAAGCATTGTTAATTTGGATGCCAATAACCTCCTGACGCGATAGGTTCAAGGTGCTTAAAACAACATCGGCTTGTTGTTGGGCTTCTTGGGTGGCTTCGCGCAGGGCTTGTTGTTGGGCGGTAGCGATCGCATCTTCACTAGCGACAAAACTAATCCCGTCGATGCGCGTCGCCCCGGCATTAACGGCTTCATCTAACAAATTTCCCACTCGCTGGGTATCGATGCGAAAGCTCACCGTGTTGACGCCTGTGTATCCTGTCAGGCGCTGCACGTTGTTTTCAAATGTATAGTTCGGGTTAAGTCTGATACCAGTGGTTTGCCACTTTTCCACATTGCGAGATCGCAACAACTCGACTACCGCAGACGACCGTCGCGCCACCTCTTGCTGTACTCCGGTAGCATTTTTACCTTGGACTTCCACCTGCTGTTTGAAATCGGTCTGGAATCGAATTTAAAGGAACTGATAGCAGTCGGTATCCCAGCAACTGTCGTCCCATGTGTCGGGGTAGCAGTACCCTTTGCTTTAGGTACGGCGGGGTTGATGAACAGCGGCTTGCTGCCGCGTCAGGTACAGGCATCCTCCGAACGACTTTTGCGCCCTCGCGAGCGCAAAAGTCGTCGCTTGTGGATCAAAGCCTACTCCATTAATTTATGAACAAAAAAATATCTCAGCTGGTAAAAAACTTTTCCTGATTCTGGAATAATCAGCCTTATTGCTTGGTGAAATATTGGATAATCAAATCGTTTAAGCCGTAGCAGGGTCTTTTTTGATATTACTTTTTGTAGTATGAAGGATATTTATTTTTTTACGTATAGAGATATATAAATTTGATCGTACTACAAGTTGAAAAATGAAAAATCGCTATTGATGTCAAATGACATATATGGTAAGATAAGGAGAGGGTGGTCTAAACATATCAAAAACAAAATGTGGGGATATGCCGTTATCAGATAAAGACCACTTCCAGATGGAAGGGGCAGACGTAGTACTAGGTAGTCAGTTTTGTACTTATTCGGCTTAATCCTTGGTATTTCCCTCACAACCTAACGCCCATTATTGGAGCAGTAGGGACGTATAGCCTGAAGTTAGAGCTAAAACTCAATAACTTTGAGCGTTCAAAACTTGCGGGTTGCGCTGGTTTTAGCCGGTTAGTGTACAACGCAAGGGCTATGGCTAGTTACGCAATCGTGGGGATTCGAGGGAATCCTTGCTACCGACTCCAAGCGCTTAGCCGAGATGGAGAAAGTCAAAACCAACCACGTCAAAACTAAGCCCCAATACGCTTGGATGAACCAATACCCATCAGGCATCTACTCATCAGCACTAAGAAATTTAGCTAAAGCTGTTGACCGATGGCGTAAAGGCTCTTCTAGTTTGACTCGATTCAAATCTAAGAAGAGAGGAGAAAGTTTCACAGTTCTGAAGAAATCCGGCGTTTACACGGCCGGTGAACCGATAATTACGTTCACTCATCGTCAGGTGCTGCACTCAGGCAAGAAGATCGCTATCCCCGGTTTAGGAGAATTCAGGCTCAAGAAAAGAATTCCATTCCTTTGTTCAAGTCAAACATTCACTATTTCCAGAGTAGCAGACAGATGGTTCGTTTAATTTGCACTCGATGTTGACAAAGTTCCACCGCTTCTACACCCAGTTGAATCGGTTGGTATCGACTTAGGTATTAAATGCTTTGCCACCTTGTCAGACGGCTCTAAAATTGTTGCTCCACACAGCCTGAAATCAGCTCTAACCAAGCGAATTTAGGAGGAGTGGCAGAACCGCAACAAGCGATTGGGTAACCGCAGTCAAGGAATCAAAGCATCTTTCAATGCCTTAAAGTACTACCAAAGATTGGCAAAAAGCCACGCGAGGAACGCTAATATCAGGCGAGACTTTTTGCAAAAAACCACGACTGACATCTCAATGTCGCTGGGATGATAGCTAATCAAAAATTAGCCCAAGCTATTTCAAGCTTGGGATTTTATGAATTCCGAAGAATGTTGATTTACAAGGCGATATTCTTTGGGACAAAAGTGGAACTGGTTGACAGGTGGTTCGCTTCCTCTAAAACATGCTCGTGCTGCGGCAACGTTCAACCAATGCCTCTCTTGAAGCGTATTTACAAATGCGGTAACTGTGGCGTTTCCATCGATTGCGATCTAAATGCTGCGATCGATCTGGAAAATGCCCCTAAGAACCCTTGTACGTGCAAGAAGCGCGGAATTTACGCCTGGGGACTGTTGGATCCGACTCCCAAAGGTTGAAGCAGGAAGCTTTCCGTCGAATTAAGCTTGCATACTTGATTTGAGAAAGTTTTGTCTTGCACAACACCTGTTAGCAAAACTCAAACTACACTTTGGCAGCCAGTAAAAAAATAAACAGTTAATACCCATTGTTAATTGCCAATAAAAAGAGTAAATATGCTGGTTTTTCTCCCGAAAATATCACTGATACTTCTAGTCAGTATTTTTGCACAAGAATATCACTGCTGGCGTCGGGCAATCTTATCGTCTGCTGTGGTTTTGAGTGTATTTATCATAGGAACAACTGAGCTTTTAAGTCTATTTAGACTGTTGACATTTGGCTCTGTATTGGGAGTATGGGGATTATTAACTATTGGTTTAGGAATTATTTACTATCAGCGGTTTAAGTCAAATAAACAAACTTATCGCCTCAATAAAATTTGGCGTTTTTTTAGGAATCTAAATTCACCATTTCTAGGAATTTTACTGTTTGGGGTAGTTTTTATTTCTGTCACAGTTGGGTTAATTGCTTTCGTAGCGCCCCCTAATACATGGGACTCGATGACTTATCACATGAGCCGTGTCGTTCATTGGATGCAAAACCAAAGCGTTGCTCATTACCCAACCTACAATTTACCGCAGTTATTTCATCCACCTTTTGCAGAGTTTACCATTATGCATTTGCAGATTCTCAGCGGTGGAGATCGCTTTGCCAATTTTGTCCAATGGTTTAGCATGATTGGCAGCATTATTGGTGTATCGCTGATTGCCAAAGAACTGGGAGCTAATGTACGCGGTCAAGTTTTTGCTGCTGTTTTCTGCGCTACAATTCCTATGGGAATTCTTCAAGGATCGAGTACTCAAAATGACTATGTTGTAGCTTTTTGGTTAGTTTGCCTAGCTTACTATGTTTTACTGACCGTAAAAGCAACAAACAAGCAATATCCTCTTTTTTTCATTGGTGCTAGCTTAGGTTTAGCGATTTTCACAAAATCATCAGGTTATATCTACTCCTTCCCGTTTATGGTTTGGTTAAGTTGGGTAATGTTCCAGCGCAAACGCTGGAATATTTGGAAACCACTTTTATTGGTTGCCACCATTTTTTTTGTTTTGAATATTTCCCATTACCTGCGTAACTTAGATTTATTTGTCACCCTACTTGGTACACCTAAAAACTTTGAAGGAGAATATAAAATTGAAGCTTTTAGCCTGCCAATTCTGCTCTCTAATACTCTGAGAAACTTATCCTTACACAGTGATATTGTCCGTCACCTTGGAGTTGAAAAATGGGTGAATCCACTAACTGGAATCATCGCCAAAATTATTAGTATTATCCACGTCTTTATCGGTGTGGATATGAACGATCCACGCACGACTTATCCCCCTGGTTCTTATAGAGTTCCGGGTTTATCATTTGATGAAAATGTAGCGGGAAATCCACTTCATTTGTTGCTGATTTTTGTGGCGGTATGCTTTGGCTTACTTAATAAAAATATCAGGAGAAAAAAATAATTATTACTTATTTATTAGTGACTATTAGCGCGTTTCTAATGCTCTGCCTACTCCTCAAACTTCAACCTGATCAAACCCGTCATCATTTGTCTATTTTCGTCTTATTTTCAGCATTTTTTGGAGTAGTCTTTTCCCAGATTCCAAATGCAATTATTACTAATGCAATCGTCGTTACTCTTATTATTACGTCATTGCAGTGGGTTTTTAGTAATAAATTTAGACCAATTGCCGCAGAAGCTAATATTTTTAACATGAGTAGAATCGAACAATACTTTATCAATAGACCTCAACTGAAAGCTCCCTATGTAGAAGCCA
Organism: Microseira sp. BLCC-F43; assembly: GCF_041929235.1. Taxonomy (NCBI): domain Bacteria; kingdom Bacillati; phylum Cyanobacteriota; class Cyanophyceae; order Aerosakkonematales; family Aerosakkonemataceae; genus Microseira; species Microseira sp. BLCC-F43. Next base: position 60,288 of record NZ_JBHFNP010000143.1, on the reverse strand, counting down.
CGAAATTTGTTCTATCTAAAAACTGTTCTAACATTGGACTATCTTTAGGAACAGGCATTAATGTGGGTAATCAATATTGGGAATATCCACTCTGGCCTCTTTTACATAATAAACACAGTAAAATTATTTGGATGCAACATATTAACGTCCAAAATATTTCCAATAAAAAATCTAATGTCTATCCTTTTAATAACTTTATTCCTTGTGCAATTATTTCTGTTAGAGCTAGCTCTATCAACGAGAATTCCAATGAAAAAATGGTGTTCAATCAAGTTACTTACCGACGAGAATGGTCATCCGAAACGGGCTATATAAGTGTGTTAACAAAATCATAAGCGGCACGATATTACGATTTTTTCTGTAAATTTTAGTTACGCAAACCGAAAAATACCGGAAAATGCTGCTTTGGATGGTGCTGTTACAAACCCCTTGGTTGTAGAAGCAACTCAGGAGTCGAAACCACGTTCGTAGTAGCGCTGTACAGGAACCATATATGGTGTTGCTGGTGCGTTACGCTGCGCTAACGCACCATACGTTTAGAGCTGTACAGGAACCATATATGGTGTTGCTGGTGCGTTACGCAACGCTTACGCACCCTACGTTTAGAGCTGTACAGGAACCATATATGGTGTTGCTGGTGCGTTACGCAACGCTTACGCACCCTACGTTTAGAGTTTCTGCGTAAGTCCAGCTACAAACTAACCTAAATATTTTTAGCAAATAGGGTATAGCGGCGGATTGTTTGAGCATAGCGGCGACTTAAATTACGCGAAGGATTGGCATCGTGCATTAAGGCATGAATCGCACGGGTAAAACCTTTTTCGTAGGCGCGAGTTTGACATTTTGCTACTAACAAATTACCCAAACCAGCGTAAATTCGTTTGGGCAAAACTGCAACAGTTTTAATAATAATAGTATTGACAACTTCTCCTCGTTGTGCTTGCAGCCAGTCGGGAATTGCAAATAGAAATCCGACGGGTTTGCCATCGTCTTCTGCTATTAGTATTAACTCCCGATTGAGATAGGGTAATAGGGGACGGTACTGGGCAATAAAGGCGGCTTCCGCGATGGGCGTGTAAAGAAAATTACCGCGAAAGCTGGCGATCGCCAGATGATAAATCCCATGCAGTTCTGCCTCAATCCGCTGCAAGTTTATCGGGCGAATTTCCACACCTGCCTTGTGCAATCGGCTTTCTACCCGCTCAAGGCGCGGATCGACATAACTTAAGTTTGTATTCAACGCCGAACTGTACTGAGCCAGGGTTGTAAAGCCCTGGTCTAAAAAATGACTATGCCAATCATCAGGATTATCCGGTTCTAGAAAGAAGACTGGGTGCGTACCCCGTTCGGTCAGCAGTCGATAGCGCTGCCAAGTATTACCATCAATTGGAGCTATTGCCAGAGTACAGCCAAACGCGGCTAATTGTTCGCAAGCTTGCTGTAAAAGTTGAGTTGCTGTCGCCGCATCTTTAACCGCATAATGACCGATAAATCCGACGCGGTGATTAAGGTAAGGAGGCATATTTTGCCACCATAAAGAACAACGTCCGATTATCTTGCCCTCAGCGCTATCATCCCCAATCAAAACCCAATGAGCATCGGGTATTTCTATTTCCTGCATAAACATCTTTCCCCCAATTACAAGTTAGGAATGACACCCAGACACGGTGACACGGTGACGGGTCGATATTTTTATTAAGGGTAATGAGGCGGAAATCATATTACCAATTACCAATTACCCATTACCAATTACCCATTAAATAATTTCTTCCAATATAAAATTTTTGTAGAAAAACACCTTATCCTGTTGATAGAGATGATAAGCTAAATTGCTCAAAGGTTGCAAGCAATGAGCCATCGATTCTGGACGACTGCGGGAAACCAATAGATTCCAATAAGCTAATCGACCTTTACTGCGCCCCACTCGTACCAGTTTTTTTAGCAGTTGATGATAGTTATCCAAGGACATTAATTCAAAGATATCGCTCAAGTTGTAGCGGTCGATAGTGGTTTCTTCCAATGTATCTATAAAATCTTCAATGGCGATACAGTGCCACTCTAAACAATCGAGGTTGCTACGAATCGCCTCGAAATTTTCAGGACGTAGGGCGTAGGGAAGCACGTTCAAATGTTGCCCCATGACAATCCAATGCAGGTAGGGATTTTCAGCAGGATTTAGAGTGGTAATTGCATAGCGAGTACGTTGCAAAAGATGCGAGGCAATATTATCTTCGACATACTTGAAAAAACTGGGATCGCGTCCCATTCGCCCCAGTACAAATTGCGAGAAAAACCCTCGAAATAAAAGCTGCCATCGCCAATTATTCCACCGCTTTTCGTATAAAATTTTTCGTTTTTCTGGGTTATCTTCCCTGAGAAAGGCGATGATATCCTCGCGACTGTGAATTAGGGGCAGGATGTAGCGACGGAATATGGTTAAATAATGCTCGAATTTTCCCACTGTACCGATGCCTTGTGCGATCGCATTCAAACGAACATCCCAAAATTCACGAGTAGTGGGCGACAGTTGCCAGCGACAGCGGCGGTACAGATCAATTCTAAGTTTAGCAACTTTGGAATGATTTTCTGCGGTTTCCTCTAATGAGTTTCTCGATCCGATTAACACTAATAATTCAGGATGTGTTAATTCTCGATAAGCTGCTACTCGCAGTTCCAAACAAGCAATTTGAGCGGGATTTAAGTCTACTGCAATTACCCGTTTTGGACTGCGACTGAGTATCGCCAGCGTATTGTCTCCAGCAGAAGCGATGGACAAACAAACGTGGTGAGGTTGAATATCAAGCGCATCTAGAAGAATATCCGCATCTTCCCAACATTGAGCGTAACGGATATGAGAAAAATTGGCAGTAAGTGCGATTTCACTTGGCATTAAAATATTTCAGATTTGAGATTTTAGATTTCAGATTGAAGAAGCTATATTTTAGATTGAATTGCTCGCAGAAGAACAATTAGCAATTAGCAATTAGCAATTAGCAATTAGCAATTACGTTAATTTTGCAAACTCTGCCGGTACTGCCATCTAATTCTACCCAATCCCCGTCTTTTAACCATTGGGTAACGCCGGGAATGGAGACAATCGCAGGAATTCCCAACTCCCGTGCGACTATAGCAGCATGAGACAGCAAGCTACCTCTTTCTACTAACAATCCAGCGGCGGCGGGAAAGAGTAAAATCCAACCCGGATCGGTACGTTCTGCTACTAAAATTGTACCTGGTTTTAGGGGTTCGCCTTTATCTTCTCCTATGACTTGTTTTGGATCGGAAATGACGCGCACGCAACCTTTTACCAATCCGGGAGAACAGCCAATTCCTTGCAAGTAAGAATCGGTAATTGGCGACGGGGAAAGGTTGTTTTTCAATTGCAATCCTTGATAAACAATCCCTCGCGTTTCAAAGCGATCGCATGGTGCTGGCATTTCCCTATATTTGGCAAATTCTGCCTTTCTTACCCCTACCAATCCTTTCAAATCTGTACAGGTAGCCGTCCCTTCAATATATCCCAATATTTCCTCGACTTCTAAGTAAAAAATATCGCGGGAATCCTCGAGTAAATTCATCGCATAAAACCGCTTTCCTAATTCTACAAACACCCTACGGGCGCGACCAAAAACGCGGGTGCGTTCAAAGCGTAAATTTTCGCGATCGCGCACTCGATGCCGCGTATTTTTCAGCACCCAGTTAAACAATAACTTCCGGATCGGATTAGACCTCAACCCCCTTCTTGCTTTTAATTCTGCCGCCTTTCTCAATGGATTTTCTATTTTGGGTAAAGTATTTTGTTTTTCTGTTGTTTGTACCTGTGCTAATTGTCCCACAGCACGCAATAAAGGTAGGGGGTCATCGTGCAGAGTGGGGCTTTCTAGTTTGAGTTCTTCTAAGCAGCGATCGCCAAATTTCTCCAAATATTCTCGATACTGCAACTTAAACTGCGGAACCCGTTCCATCGCTGACAAAATTACCTCTAAAGATTCGTCCATCAATAACTTGACAAACAATAGATTTTCTGATATCAATCCAGCCATCTCTAGCATTCTTTGAGCCGGTTCTGTACTAATAATTCCGCCTTCGCCGCCAATTAAATCGTTTTGCAATGTGAGGGATTTATCTTTGCACCATTGTTCAGTCATGCGGCGCAAAACCCCATAGAAAATCATCGCAAAGAAATCATTAATTAAAGGCGCATCCCAGCGAGTTATCAGTTGACGTTCGACGTGACGGTAATAAGCCGCTAACTCATCGGTGCGTAATGCTTCTATATTAAATTGTGGCGGCAAAGCTTTAGCCAACCTTTGATAAAATTTCTGACGGCGAAGAGGTAGCAGAAAATAATTTTTGATTAAACCAACAACCGTCATTAACAGTCGCCAACTATCTTGCAAGCGATTTTGCCAGGTAGCGGCATGTAAGTCCGAGACAATACTTTCTGGAAGCGATTCTTTTAGCCCCAGCATTTGTTCCATAAACCGCCGATTTACTTTAAAACCGGGCAACAAAGCTAAAACGCGATACCAACTCAGCAGGTTGTAATAAACCCTTCCTTGAATTAGCCCAATCATGCGGCTAAATGTATCGTTGTGCTGATTTATCCTATCCGTCGGAACTCCCATAAAGTAGCAGAATTGACGATAAACTTCCTCATAAGCACGACGGGCAAAACTGAAGGTAAGGGGTGTAGTAACGCCGCTATAACTTTCAGCAATATTGCTGTTATCCCACAAGCTAAATATCCCGTCTGGATCGGGCATTTGCGCCAGGGCAGTAATCGGGCGAGATTGCAATAGGTAAAGTTGCCCGCTTTCAATTGCCCATTCAATATCTTGGGGAACTTGAAAATATTTGCTTACCTGACGCGCCAACTCCGCTACTGCTAAAATTTGGTTATCCTTAAGAATCGGTTTTTCGCCAATAATTTGACGTTCAATAATAGACCCTTCTCGAGCGACACGATAAGTATCTGCGTCGCTTTCTCCCGATACTAAAGAACTCGCTAAACCTGTAACGGCACTAACAACTGCTATACTCCTTCTTCCCGTTACCGGATCGGCAGCAAAAGCGACTCCAGAAACTTCCGCATTCACCATTCTTTGAATCAGCACAGCAGGTGGATGGGGAATGGGAGATAAACCCAGTTCTTGACGGTAATTGAGGACGCGAATATTAAAACCCGATCGCCAAACCGCAGCTATTTTATCGACTACATCTGCCGGTTTTACGTGCAAAAAACTATCGAATTGTCCCGCAAAAGAATGCTGCATTCCATCTTCATCACTCGCAGAAGATCGCACCGCCAACAGTTCTCCATTCGGACAAAGTTCAGCCAAAGCTTCCAGCAATTCTAATTGCACCGCTTCCCTGGGTTTGACTGTTACCAACCCTGTTTGAATTGCCTTATATTGTTGCAATGAGGTTTCGTCAAACTTCTGTTGGGTATTGACGCTATCTTCAAACGCTGCGGCCGACACAACAAACCCATTGGGAATCAAAAACCCTGCGCTTTGCAATTGTGCAATTGCCCTAGCCTTTCCTCCCATTAAAGCTTCTTTTTCTTTATCTTCAAACTGAATAATATATTTCATTTCAAATCCGTTTAATTATAAGAATTCGCCCAATATCTTACTCGTTTCGCGCCAGAAGAATACCCAATCAACTAACCACAGAGATAAGAATAGCCTGCGTAGGCAGGCTTTGTTTGTATAGCGGCAGACTTGAGTCTGCCAGATACTTACAAACGCAACAAAAGCGGAACAATACCTAAACAGAGATATACAAGCAGCGTCCACAGTGCAGTCATTGCCTCGATCAGTTTAGCGCGTTTGGTAACGGGTTTTTGCAGAAAAAGCCACCCTACCCCTACCACACTAGCCAATAATATGCCTAAAAGCCAACTAACCGGGGTGGTAAAGTTAATTTGCGATGCGGCGATGGAGGCGGCGATCGCACTCAACCCCAACACCCACATCCAAGCTACCACAGCCTTTCCCCTTCCCCAAATCGCGCTATAAGTCTCTACCCCAAATTCTTCACCTTCAGGCGCACGAATTTTCCGCCCAATTTCAATTGCCGTCCCGCTAAAAAAACTCGCCCCTAAAAACCAAACTAGATTAGCAGATGGTACAGTTCCCAAAACTAACCAATCACAAGCACTTGCATACAAATTTATCAGCGGTACATAAACTAAATGACTCAACATATATGCCAAAGGATGCGCCTTTAACCAATCGCGCACAAAGAATTCTTTGCACATCAACCCAAAGTAACACCACACCAAACCCAACAACAAAGCCAAACTCGGTGATAGCCAAAACGCCAAACCTAGCTGAATAATAGCAGTCCCAACACCCAGCCAACCCAACTCGCGCAAACTGACTAAACCTCTAGGAACAGGACGATATGGACGGTATCGCGCATCATCTGCAAAATCTTTAAACTCATCCGTAATTCGCATTTGTAAAAAGAAGAAAAAAACGCTGACAAATGCAACCACCATTGCAGCTATACTCGGCATCCTCCTCCCATGCACCAGCACCGAATAGCTAACCGCCGAAATACTAAAAACTGCAATCGGCAACCCATGTTTCAAAACCGGGAAGCGTTCTTTTTGATAAACCCACCATCGATTAACCATCCTTTTTCCTCCTTTCCCAGCCAAAGATTACCTATCTCTTCTCTTCTCTTTCCTCTGCGTCCTCTGCGTCCTCTGCGGTTCATTAAATAGGTATTCGGGAAAAGAGTAAATCTTATTGTTGTTCTCCTTCAAATCTTCGGCGTAGATTCACATTTGCCAATCCTTGTGCCAGTTCAATTTCTTCATTACTCCAACCTTGGGATTGCAAGCGGCTAGCAATTTGCGTATCGCTAAAACCCCGCTCCTTTGCTTTTATCGTATAATCAACCAAAGCTAATTCTGTAGTAGATAACCTTTCTTGCGGGCGAGTTTCACCGTTTGTTTCTCCCTCAGTTGAGGTACGATTTTGAGTGACAAAACCTGCAACCTTCATAATTCCCCAAATAGGTCCTACTATTACTATACCTACCAACCAGGCAAAGCAAAGCCAAATTACTAGCCCAATTCCTAGCGTACAAATTGTTAAGCTAATTAACATCCCTACAGCAGCTTCTATGCTTCCACCCGCTGCTGCCATCAAAATAAACAGAACTATGCTACCTACTTTTAAACTGATTAAGGATAATTCCCCCCTAAAAAATAGAAATCTTTTTTCTTCGTTCATTTCATTACCTTATAATCGATTATCAAGCGTTGTTTCCCAATAGCGAATGAAAGCAATAATCAAAGCCATATAGAAAGGTATGGCAAAGGTTATTTCGACAGGTAGGTTAGTAATTGGTGTCTTGAAACCAATATAACTTTTAACGGCAGTTTCGCCATAAACCCGGTATCCATTAATAATTAGCCAAGACTCAAGAGGCCAAACTAAGGCACTTGTAATTATCAAAGCAATGCAAAATCTTTGGATGATAGGGTAGTGGATGAAAAATCTGGCGATCGCTACCGCCGCTACTCCAATAATCAGCACCCACGCTGCGAGCAGTATTATACTAATATCGTGAAAAACATAAGACCACTGCGGAAATTTTTCATTCCTCACCATCGGCTCAATCATTACTTCAAATAAAAACACTCCTAAAAACGCAATCCACAAACTCCGCAACCATTTTCTCCCCTTTACAGGTATTAACAACTCGTCGTCAATAACAAAACTCCAATACTTATAAAATGCGATGACCAATCCCGTAAACACAGGTATATAGTAAAGCACTTCTATCGGCACTCCCAATATAAAAATCCCCGAAATAGCCTGTAAAACTTCAGGAGCATAACTGCGAAGCCCGATATTTACAACTATCATTTCTAATGGTATAATTATCGCGGTTAATACCCCCAGATAAACCCCAAATCTTTGGGATTCTTTCCAACGTTCTAAAAACTTATCTACTAACAGCACGACGCCCAAAATTAACGATGTCCAGCCAATCGTCAAAATCCAACTAACATCGTGGTAAACATACGCCCACTGTCCCATTTTGTAGTTATTCCACATGGGAGAAGTGAATAATTCAAAAATTAACACTCCCAAACTCATCACCAAAAATCGCAGCCATATTCTATCTTTGACTTTCCGCAATATAAAAAAACTTGCTCCTACCCCAGCAAATATAAAAGCCTCAAACAAAATAATGGGTAAGGTAGCATTTTTATCGAAGCTGCAATGGGCTAAAAGCGGGTAATAAAGTGTTGTCATCATAGGGTAATTGCTAATTGCTAATTGCTAATTGCTAATTGCTAATTGCTAATTTTACTGCTGATTAATCACCGATCAGCCTGTGTTTAAATTTCCGCCGGATACTGTTTCCTTTTGGCGGAATTCCGAGTCTTTAATTTTGCATCCTCCCCACTTCGCTTGACAAAATTCGGGTAGGGTAGTCAGTTTTTCCCAAATTTTCCACAGCGGTGCTTCTAAAATGTTGCCAAATTTAGCATGATTGAAATCGCAAGACATTATATCTCCGTAAGGAGAAACGTAGAAGTAACTCGTACCGCAGGAACATCCAACGCTGCGATGACTGGTAAAGTACCCAAAGAAAACCACTCCTGGATAACTGGGATTTTGATTGTATTTTTTAGCTGACTGAATCATCTCTTCTATCCAGTCATTATTATCTACTAAATCTTGCCGTTCTTTATATCTTCCAGTCGGTAATGCATCAAAAACCAGCACTTCGTGAATCCCGAGCTTTTTCCCTAACCTGACAATTCTGTCTAATTCTCCATCTTGATAAGCTTCAGGGGTTATAGTTGTAGCAATTCCTGTAGAAAATCCTAATTTTTTAGCTTTTTCAATTCCTCTAATCGCTCTGTTAAATAAACCCGGTTGCTGGCGGAATTGGTCGTGCTTTTCAGGAATAGCCGCATCAATGCTAATATAAATACTATCTAACCCTGCTTTTTTTAATTCCGCTGCTCGTTGTTCTAAATGCCAGCCGTTTGTAAACATAATAGTCGTCGATAAATCTTTGTCAACGGCTTTAATTATTTCTGGCAAGTCTTTTCTTAACAGCGGTTCGCCTCCGACAAAGTTAATCGCAGACACTCCCAAATCTTGCGCGTCTTTAATTAATTTTTTCGCTTGGGCTAGAGTTAAAATATTTCTATCTTTTTCTTCTACCGCTGTAAAAAAACTACAATGCTCGCAAGCGGCGTTGCAGATATCGTTGACAGCAAAACTCATCAAGTTGGGCAAGTTTTTATTTTGAATCGTGCGATATAAGGCGCGAGCAATAAAATTAGACGCTGGCTTGCTGAATAATGCTGGCGTTGATAAAGAATACACTGGATAGCCGTTGCGGAAATGTATAATTTTGTTATGATTTAAGTAGATTCTGTAAAGGATCTTGACAAAATCTTGACTGTAATCTAGAGCTTTAGTCGCTAGAAACCATTTGAGGCGGAGGTTGGTAAGAAAAGAGTGCATGACAACTATTTAAATTAAATAAATTCCTCCAGCTTTCATGTTAAGCACAGATCTTAAACAGAATTTTGGCGATCGCAATGATTTAATCTTTGTTTTTGATAGTAAAAGAATAGTTAAACATAAAGCTGAAAAAACTGGGGATGGGTATTGCAAGTATAAAAGGGTTGAGGCCGAATTATGAAGCGGGGAGCGGGTGTATAGCCCCTCGTAGTTGGGATGCACGCACTTTTTAGCGAGTGGGGGCGATCGATCGTCACCAGCTGCTGCCAAATCATGGTATTGTTCAACCCAGTTTCCACTCTAAACTTATACAACTGCAAACCCCCACGCGACGTGACTAGCAAACAATCTGCTGCTCTTGCTACCTAAAACAGGAGAAACCGAGAGTGAAATTCCGCTGGCTACTACCCAGTACTTTGAGCCTGGTGCTGCTGTCAACTCCCGCCTCAGCAGGAAGACTCCAATCTTGGCAGTTTGATGCCGATCAGAACCGGCTGGTCTTTACAACAGATGAAGGCGTTCAACCGAGAGCTAGACTGCTGTTCAATCCCACCCGTTTGGTGATAGACTTGCCCAGTACTACCTTCGATCGCCGCACGGTAAACAATCAGTCCTTGGGTGGAGCAGTTCAAGCCATACGGGTGGGGCGGGTAGATCGCCGCACGACGCGCTTGGTGATTGAACTGAAACCTGGTTTTACCCTAGACCCTCAGCAGGTAATCTTCCGGGGTACCTCTCCCAGACAGTGGACGGTGCAATTACCAACGCCCCAACCTGTGGAGCCATCTAGCAATAACAACAGGGCATCGATTGGGATTGCTGCTATTTTAGAACAGCCACCCGTTCCACGGACTCAGTTGACTCCTTTGACTCCTTTGACGGCTTCTGGGGAAACTCAAGTCCAGGATGTTCAGGTAACGCCCGATGGTTTTTTTATCCGGACTACCGGGGGTAACCCACAACTGAGGGTGAGGCGAAGCGGCGATCGCACTGTGGAAATCGACCTCAAAGGTGCTGTTATCTCTTCTCGCCTGTCCCAAAGAGACTTGCCGGTGGATCGGTTTGGCGTCAGTCGCCTCCAACTCAGTCAAGTAGAAGACTCACCCCCAGTCACCCGCGTCACTTTACAGTTGACCGACGATAACTCAAACTGGCTGGCAAGTGTCAGCAATTTAGGCGGCGTCGTCCTGTTGCCTGCTACCGGCGCGCAACCAGCGTCGCGCAGTTATACTCCTGGACAGGTGAGGATTGAATCGGTTGAATTGAGCCCAAATCAATTGCTGGTGCGAGCGAATCAGCCTTTTACCTACACCAGCGGCTGGGATCGCGCCTCCGGTGCTTTCCGGATCGCGGTTGCTGGTGCAACACTCGACGATGATGTTGACGAACCGCGTCCAAGTCGCAATAGTCCAGTGTTGCGGGTGCGCGTGCGCCAGGAAGACCCTTCCACAGTTGCGATCTTAGTGCAACCGGCTGCTGGGGTACAGTTGGGCGAAATCAATCAGCCTTCTCCTCAACTGTTATCCCTGCCATTAACTAACTCTAGAACGGTGCTGCTGCCGCCTACTAGACCTGGTATTCGCGATTCCCCTGCGGGGACGCTACGCGATCGCCCAACTATCGGCAGCGATTGGTCGATGCTATCTTCTCGTAACGATGGACGCATGGTGGTGGTTATCGACGCCGGACATGGAGGTCGCGATCCGGGCGCCATCGGCATTGGAGGATTGCGCGAGGTAGACGTAATTACTCCCATCGCCCTCCAGGTGGCGAGCCAATTGGAACAACAAGGCATCCAAGTTGTATTGACCCGCCGGGGTGACTATTTTGTTGACCTAGCACCAAGGGTGCAAATTGCCAAGCGGGCGAATGCGGATTTGTTTGTCAGCATCCACGCCAATGCGGTCAATAGGCGCCGCCCCGATGTGAATGGAATCGAAGTCTATCATTTCGGCAGAGGCGAGGATTTGGCAAGGACGATCCACGCTAGCATTCTCCAAAGCGTCAACATTGGCGATCGCGGCGTGCGGCGAGCCAGATTTTTTGTCTTAAGGAATAATCCCATGCCTGCTGTTTTGGTGGAAGTTGGCTTTGTTACGGGGGATATTGATGCTCCCAAGCTGTCAGATCCAGCCTTTCGCAGCCAAATGGCAGATGCGATTGCTCGCGGCATTCTCCTTTACATTCGGCAAAATTTCTAATTAACTATCAGTCATTAGTTATTAGTGCTTAGTCGGCGGGCTAATGACTGATGACGAATGACCTCGAAGGGCAATCGCACTTGCGCCCCCATCGGTGGGTCAGATCGATAGATGCATATGCAAGTGCTAAAGCCCCTACTAATGACAAAGGACAATTGATACATGACAACTGCAAAGATTGGAGTTTTTGACAGCGGCGTTGGCGGTCTTACCGTTTTAAGAGAACTGTACCGGCAACTTCCCAACGAATCGATTCTTTACTTTGCAGATACCGCACGGCTGCCCTACGGTAACCGCTCTCAGGCAGAAATTTTGCAGTTTGTGCGCCAAATCCTCCTGTGGATGCAGCAGCAAGGTGTTAAAATGGCAATCATGGCCTGCAACACCAGTTCGGCCCTGGCCTTGGAAACCGTGCGCTGCGAATTCGATTTTCCGGTCTTAGGGGTAATCCTTCCAGGCGCGAGGGCTGCTGTTGCTGTTGGCAAGCGCATCGGCGTGATTGCCACCCCCGCCACCGCCGCTAGCAATGCCTACCGTCGTGCCATTCAAGAAGTTGACCCCAAGGTGCAAGTTTGGCAAGTCGGTTGTCCGGCGTTTGTGCCGCTGATCGAGCAAAACCGCATCAACGACCCCTACACCTACGAAATCGCCCAGGAATATTTAGAGCCATTGCTACAGCAGCAAATTGATACCCTGGTGTATGGCTGTACCCACTATCCCCACCTAGCACCCATTCTCCGCAGGATTTTACCAAAAACTGTGACGCTGGTCGATCCAGCCGTCCACGTCGTGGCAGCTGCAGTTCAAGAACTAGATTTATTAGGACTGAGAAATCACCAAGGCGCAAAACCTACCCGCTTCGGCGTCAGCGGTTGTCCGCAACAGTTTGCCCGATTATCGGTACAGTGGCTGGGTTGTACCCCTGCGGTTGAGCAGGTGTGCTTGCCTGTGCCGATGCCATTGCAGTCAGTGCCGATCGAATCGATCGACTAACTGCAACGCAGCGGTTTAATTTTAGATTGGCGAGAGTCAAATTTAAAAGCTACTGGTAGCTGGGAACTAAAGATGATGAAATTTTCTCATCTTTAGCTAAACCCGGCTTTCATCCCCACGACTGACCTGATAAGGCAGCGTGGGATGAATGACTCTGCGATTTTTGCGCGTTTGCCGACCGAATTTCTGTGAAACAGAAAAAGGGAGGGGGACAGCGCCTTAATCGCTAATTGAGGGGACTATCTTGCGACAAGGGTATATTTTTTCAAAGTCGAGATAGTAACACCACCACAACTAGCAACAAAATACGAGCCATTCCAAAAAACATCCTTGGTGTAAAACCGCTTTAAATGTTCGGAGAATTCCTGCCTCAATTTACGAGAAGTTGTAGATTTAATATTGCCAATTAAAGTGCTTAGTTGCAGATCCGGGTGGTACTGAAATAGTACGTGTACGTGGTCAGATTCACCATTGAACTCAATCAGCTTACAATCCCACTATGCCAACAGATCTGCCAGGATAGCGTGTAAGCGCTCTAGCATAAGGGCAGTAATAGCTTTGCGGCGATACTTGGTGGTTAGCACCAGGTGAATTTTTAAGTCACTGACAGATCTACCCTTGCTGACGAAATCATTCTTCATAAACAGCCTCTAGTATTTTGGCCCACTCAAGTGTATGATAAATTAATAACGCTGACTGAGAGGAATCGGTTAAAGTGCTGACGGCAGCTAAAGTACGACTCTATCCGACGCCAGAACAAGAACTGGTTCTGTCTAGATCCTTTGGATGTAGCAGGTGGTATTGGAATTTTGCTTTAAATGCCTGCATTCAGCACTACCAGCAAACAGGTAAAAGCTTGAAACTTGCTGCCTACAAGGGAATGCTACCTCAGCTAAAGAAAGAATTCCCAAAGGCTGAAAGAAGATTGCTACTCTGCTGTTTTGCAATGTGTAGCAATTAACCTCAACAGAGCCTTTACCAACTTTTTTCAGGTCAGGGCTAAATTCCCTAAGTTCAAATCCAAACATGGGAAGCAGTCAATTCAATACCCCCAGAATGTTGTTATCAAGGGGAATTTTCTGTCCGTCCCTAAGATTGGGGAAATTAAGGCTGTATTCCACCGTCAATTAGTAGGGAAGATTAAAACAGTAACGATTAGCAAGGCTCCATCAGGCAAGTACTTTGCCTCGCTTTTGTGCGAAACCGAATCTAGTCGCCAACCTGGTGAGGGGAAGATTCTTGGCATAGATTTGGGAGTCAAGGATTTCGCTATCGTTCACGATGGCGAGACGATGACAAAGTACGCCAATCCTAAGTATCTAAAACGCCATGAAAAGAACTTAGGAAGAAAGCAGCAAAAGCTGGCTCGCAAAACTAAAGGAAGCAAGGGGAGGGCAAAGTTCAGGAGGATTGTAGCTAAGGTTTACGAACGAGTATCAAATGCCCGCCAAGATTTCTTGCATAAACTTAGCAGAAAGTTGGTGAACGAAAGCCAAGTCATCGTTGTAGAAAATCTCAACGTTAAGGGCATGGTACTCAACCGAAAGCTGTCAAAAGCAATATCCGATGCTGGATGGGGAACGTTTGCCAATTTTCTGGCCTACAAGCTAGAGCGGAAGGCGGGTAAGTTAATAGAAATTGACAGGTTTTTCCCCAGTTCTAAAATGTGTTCTTGTTGCGGTTACGTCATGGACAATTTGCCACTTGATATCAGGGAGTGGAGTTGTCCTTCCTGCGGGACTCACCACGACCGCGATGGCAATGCTGCTTTAATTATCAGGAACGAAGGCGTTCGGATATTAACTATGGGCGGAGGGAACCCCGTCCCTGCCAGTGGAGCCTGCGTAAGACCGGATAGCCGCGAGGTGAAAGGGCTGCGGGCTGCGAATCTGGAAGCCTACACCGACCCGCGCTTAGCGGTGTAGGTAGTTCACTTCAAGTTAAACTAATCATATGATGTCAGGCTTTTCACCCCTAATTAACACTCAGAGCGTCCCCTTGTCCCCAAGTCTCCACGTCAATCGTAACTATGGGTAATCAAACCGACATGATATCAATCCTACGGGCGTCGCCATTCCCTTGACCGTTGAGCAAGTATTAACAACGCATAAATCGCTAATAAATAACCAGTAGCCAGGAAGGGAATCATTAGAGGCATATCGTGGTAAACCATAATTCAGTTACGAGTAAAATAGAGGGACGTCAAGTTTGATAGCAATAACTGTTTGTCAGCTCGTCGCCCCGTGGGCGAGCCTTCTGACATCTGTCATACAAGGCAACCTTTGGAAAGATAGCTGCCTCCAAATGCTGTCTCAAGTTAATGTAGAACTCTAGGCTGCGCTTAAAAACTTTGCCGCGCCAATCCTAGAATTTGTTTAAGGAACAAATTCTCCGGGACTAATAAACAGTAACAGCAGCCGCAAATTTTGCGCTACCCCTACCTATGAATAACCAGCCCCTCTGTCGCACCCTGCTTTACCAGCGACTGCTGGCTGTTTGGGAGCAAGTATCTGAATTTTTTTTAAATCCTTACTATCTAGACTACCACAAGCTTCTCGGCTTTTCGATACTATTTCCCAAAATGCTTAACAATTCTACAAATTTTTTGTAAAGACTCATCGAGTCAGCCTCTCCCTGTGGATGCGGTTTTCTCGTAGTTGTCCGCGATCGCCGCAAACACCAAAGTTTCTATGAAAAATCGTTGGTTTGGCAACCAGAGATCTACGCAGAAACTTTGGTGATAGGAGCGTCGTGGGTAAGTCCTGTCGTAGTTGTCCGCGATCGACCTAGGGTAGAGCCAGCGGCTCCCCCCTGGCCCCCCTTACCTCAACCGGCTTATTCCCATCTAGGAGAGGCTTCGCTTAAAATGAGTACAGAATATGTTAAATTTCGTAAAAATAACACCCGAACCGGCAGATCCATGACTTCAGCGACTTCCCTATTTTCCCCTGTAGAAGTAGACTTGCGCTTGCTGTCGGAAAACCTCAAGCAGCTTGTTGGCAACCGCGATCCTATTCTGTCTGCGGCTGCGGAACACCTCTTTGGCGCGGGGGGAAAGCGGGTAAGACCTGCGATCGTCCTGCTGATTTCGCGGGCGATGATGCGGATGCAGGATAAAGAAATTACCCCCCGTCATCGACGGCTAGCGGAAATTACCGAAATGATTCACACGGCTAGCCTGGTACACGATGATGTGGTAGATGATTCAGTTGTGCGTCGTGGCGTTCCCACGGTTCACAGCCTGTTTGGTAACCGAATCGCCGTACTGGCGGGCGATTTTTTGTTTGCCCAATCTTCCTGGTATCTAGCGAATCTGGATAACTTGGAGGTGGTCAAACTCCTGTCGCAAGTGATTATGGATCTGGCAACGGGGGAAATTCAGCAAGGACTCAATCGCTTCAACACCAGCTTATCGTTTGAGGCTTATCTGGAGAAGAGTTACTATAAAACGGCTTCTCTGATTGCCAACAGCTGTAAGGCAGCTGCTGTTTTAAGCGACGTGTCTGCCGAGATGGCTGAACATGCTTACAGCTATGGGCGTCATCTGGGTTTGGCGTTCCAAGTGGTCGATGATATTCTGGATTTCACCGCCTCTACAGAAGCGTTGGGTAAACCCGCCTGTTCCGATCTAATCAGCGGCAATTTGACAGCACCCGTCCTGTTTGCTCTGGAAAAGGAACCATATCTGGAAGTGCTGATCGAACGCGAGTTTTCTCACCCTGGGGATTTAGAGCAGGCGATCGCGTTGATCGAAGCAAGTCACGGTATCGAACGGGCTCGCGAATTAGCCGCGGCTCAAGCTAAACTCGCCGTGGAACACCTGGTGGATTTACCACCTTCCGAGTGCCGTCAAGCCTTGGTTAGCATCGCTGACTACGCTCTGAGTCGTCATTACTAGGATTTGATTGTTTATCCCAGCATCAACTCATATGATGTCCGCCTCATTACCCTGAATAAAAATCTCGACCCGTCACCGTATCACCGTTCTCCCAAGTCATTCCTCACTCTGGGTGTTGAAGCGGACATGATATCACGCGATGTCGGGAGGCAGATTGCTACGTTTGGTGCGCTGTTGTGACTGACTTTGTTGCAGGTGCAGTTGAATTAAGGATTGTAGATCTTCGCGCCGGACTTCGATGGCGGCGGATCGATTTCCTGGCGTCTCAAAAAAAACGATGCTATTGACGGCTTCCATCGCCACCAGTTGGAACAAAATATGGGTGACTGGCATTGGCAGGGCGTAAGCTGGCATCTTTGGCATCGAACTCGGAACAGCCAGAGCATCCTCGCGGGTAGGAAAAGCGTAAATAACGCGCTTTTCCAGGTTTGGATTACCACGATTGCTTAAAACTGTACTGACCCAATCAGAGTTGAGGGTTTGGAGGATGTAGTACTGGGAATGGTGCAACTGCTGGGCGATTTGCTTGAGAACGGGAGCGATCGCGCGCACCACCTGGGGCGTAGTCCCATCTTGGGGGGCATTGTCGATCAAAACTTGAATTTGTTGGTTTAAGTTCATAGGGAGCAAGCCAA
The DNA here is from genome assembly GCF_041929235.1 of Microseira sp. BLCC-F43. Taxonomy (NCBI): domain Bacteria; kingdom Bacillati; phylum Cyanobacteriota; class Cyanophyceae; order Aerosakkonematales; family Aerosakkonemataceae; genus Microseira; species Microseira sp. BLCC-F43. Next base: position 43,049 of record NZ_JBHFNP010000143.1, on the reverse strand, counting down.
TGCGCTGAGAGTCCCCTATTGAGTCTAGACCCTCGGACGAGCTCACGGGCTTGCTCCCTAACAAAGGCGGGTTAAGCTCATAGGACTTACGCAAAGAAACCGGGTTTCTCGACAAAGAAACCCGGTTTCTTTTCTCGTCGTGGGTAAATCCTAGCTAAATTTCCCCGCCTGAGTAACTATCCATGTGAGCCGCCTCGGCATCGTGTTTGGCACCTAACAGCCGCAATTGATCGACCTTGATAATGGGTGAGGAGCGGTTAGCTCCCGTGCCGCTATCCCTCCAGCGATCTAACTTTAAACAACCTTGCACCCCAATCAAGCTGCCCTTACGGACGTAGTTGGCAGCCACTTCTGCCGTCTTGCCCCACAGTTCCAGATTGAACCAATCAGTCTGCTCGCCATCGCGACTCCAACGGTTCACCGCCAGAGTCAACCGACACTTAACGCTACCGGACTCGAAATACTTGACATCAGGGTTTTGGCCTACACGGCCTACTAGAGTGACTACATTGATACTCATACTACCGATTCAGTACAGCTGTACTCTTTTGTCGTGTATCTACTTTAGCTGAAAAGACGCAGTTAAAGCATTTGGCTGCTATAAGCTAAAGAATTGTCCTGTGGAACTAGACGCCGCGTAGAAAACGTAATAAAATCCAGCACGGTTGGGTAGTATGACAAAGAAGTATTTGACTTGGGGGCAGTAAAATCACGTGGGTATTTTCAATCGCTTTCCCTCTTTTTCCAGGGACATGGGTATCGACCTCGGTACCGCAAACACTCTGGTTTACGTTTCAGGTAAAGGTATTGTTTTGCAAGAACCTTCTGTAGTTGCCATTGACAAATATACAAGAGAGCCGATCGCAGTCGGAGAAGAAGCGAAAAACATGCTGGGGCGTTGTCCGGGTAACGTGGCGGCTTTGCGCCCCTTGCGCGATGGGGTGATTGCCGATTTCGATACCGCCGAAATTATGCTCAAGCACTTTATCCGGCGAGTACACGAAGGCAACGCTTTAGTCTCGCCTCGGATCGTGATCGGCATTCCCAGCGGTGTTACCGGCGTGGAACGACGAGCGGTGATGGATGCGGCAATTCAAGCAGGCGCCAGGGATGTTCGGTTAATCGACGAACCAGTAGCGGCAGCAATTGGAGCCGGTTTACCCGTAGCAGAACCTACAGGTAACATGATCATCGACATCGGCGGCGGCACCACGGAAGTGGCGGTTTTGAGCTTGCAGGGGACGGTAATCAGCGAATCGGTGCGAATTGCTGGCGATGAACTCAACGACTCGATTATCCAATACATGAAAAAAGTTCACAATCTCGTGATTGGGGAACGAACCGCTGAAGAAATCAAGATTCAGATTGGCTCGGCTTATCCCACCGATGCCGATGAAGATACGATCATGGAAGTTCGAGGCTTGCACCTGCTTTCTGGTTTACCGCGAACCGTGACGATTAAAGGACCAGAAATTCGCGAAAGCATGTCGGAACCTCTGTCGATTATTGTTGACGCAGTCAAGCGCACTTTGGAACGGACTCCCCCCGAACTGGCGGCGGATATTATTGACCGGGGGATTATGCTAGCAGGAGGCGGTGCCCTGCTCAAAGGTCTGGATACTCTAATTAGCCATGAAACCGGCATTGTGGTACACGTAGCAGCAGATCCGCTCAGCTGCGTTGTCTTGGGAACGGGTCGGGTGTTAGAAAATATCAAACAGCTCGATCGGGTATTTAGTGGTTACTCTCGCCCGATGTAATTAATTTGAGAAAGGCGTTTGGCATCAAAAACCAAATTTCAAATTTTAACGTCTTTGCTCGCTCTGTTAATTTTTAGTGTGGCAACCCCCAACTTGGGTAATGGGGATTGAACCGACGGCACGCCAAATAAAGCCAAGCCAACTAGCAGTGAATTGATGTAGTTAAAACTAAGACGGGATAACAATTTGACAAAATAATTGATAATTTTGTGTCTCCAGGATGACCCTAGAGCGTTGGGTTTGTACGCGCTCGCTGTGAATTTTTCACAGCGAGCGATCGCGCTGGCTCAATCGCTAACAACCCAGCTTTTGGGGTGTAACAGGGGCAAAAACCAGCTCTGGCGTCAACGGTTAAAATAAAGGGGCGGTTGCGCGTGTAGCCAAGCGGGGCGGCTTGCCTCTCCCTTAGCGCGGCAGAGCAAGCGCAAAAATTTACTCAAGGCAAGCGGATTCCTCTGTAAAAATAAAAACAGAACTCAAAAGTTAAAACTTGCAACGCTCTATGTACACGCTACGTCGCTGGTGGGATCGCCATTGGTCACAAGTAATGCTGGTGAGTTTGATCGTCAGTGCTGCCTGGTTGGCAAAAGCTACCCAAGGAGCAGCTCTATTTGAGCTTTACCAGTTGGTAACCCGTCCTTTCCAATCCGATACAACTAAACAAGAGCTGTTAACCGATGCTCGCGTGTTGGAATTGCAGGCGCGGTTGGGGGAACTAGAGAGCCAAAATCAAAAACTGAAACAACTATTGGCATTTCAATCCCAGCAAAAAGGCAAAGGAATTGCGGCTCCCATTATCGGGCGGAGTGCAGATCATTGGTGGCAGCAAGTAACTTTGGGTCGGGGTTCCCAAGCTGGGATAAAAACTGACTACGTTGTAACGGCTCCTGGCGGTTTGGTCGGTCGGGTGACGAGCGTTACTCCCCATACCAGTCGCGTTTTGTTAATCAGCGATCCAAGCAGTGGAGTAGGCGTGATGATAGGTCGCAGTCGCTACATGGGAATTATGCGGGGTCGCTCGAATAATAAAGCGGTGATGCAGTTCTTTGAAAAAACTCCAGATGTCCGCAAGGGCGATTTCGCGATCACTTCATCTATTAGCCATTTGTTTCCGTCAGGCTTGCCGGTAGGGCAGGTAGAATCAGTAGATTTGAGCAAAAATCCGGCGCCAGAGGCGTCAATCAAACTGTCGGCTCCGATGAATAATTTAGAGTGGGTTGTGGTGTACCCCACCCATACCAACCCTGAATAACGAATGGATTATAGATTTGAAATTAAATTGGAAATCTAAAATCTCAAATCTCAAATTAGGAGACTTTAACCCTTGCTTGACATCGCAAATTGGCAGACCTACCGGCAGCAAATTGGCAATTGGGTGGTAACGATTGGCACCATTATCATTTGTGCGACGCTGTTGCCAGCCCGGTTACCGGGAATGGAACTGTTGGGTCTTGGTCCCAACTGGCTATTGATTTGGGTGGTGGCTTGGAGCGTCAAGCGAACGACGCTACAGGGAGGGCTCGCAGGTTTGGCGGTCGGTTTAATTCAAGACGGCATGACGGCTCCCTATCCCAGCCACGCGATCGCTTTAGCCTGCGTGGGAATTATCACCGCCCGGATCAAAAAGCAACGGTATATCCAAGAAGATTTTATTTCCGTAGCGTTGATTGTATTTGGCATGGCGGTGGTGGCGGAGACAGTGATGGCGATTCAGTTTGGGATCTTTTGCGATCGCAAGTTAGCAGAAATTTGGACTGACCACCAGCGCATCGCCCTCGCGTCTGCTATCCTCAGCAGTCTTTGGGCGCCGGTAGTGTACTATCCGCTTAATCTTTGGTGGAGAAGGTTGACCTCTCCCGGATTGAATCCGGGAGATTCTTAAGAGATTTTCACCCTTACTGGCTGAGCCAAACAGCCCCTACTCACTCCGGTAAAACCATCGTGGCTACTTTTCTTCCCAATATTGGCCGCCCCATTACCAAAAACTAGGTTGAAAGCCCCTCGCCTCTCTCGGGGATGAAAACCAGAGGCTGGAAATATCGGCGCCAGTCCATATTAGTATATTAAAGTTTAATACAAAAAGAAGTTTTAGACAATAACAAATGGTATTATTTAGTTTATTAAAGTAGGTGATTTATTGGGACGGTTGCCAACAGGAATTAATCCAAAAGAACCAGGAAGTAAAACCTATCCTGGAATACCTGTGTAGCGAAGTCAACGATCTAATAAATTGCGGTACATACTACGCTCGCCAGATATATTTCAAAACGGGAAGGTTTCTGGCGGGCTTTCCCAGGAGGCGCAGCATTGTGCAACGAGATGAAAACCAACATTGATCGCAATGGGGTTTATTCTCAAGTCGCTAGGGCAAGCGCTCAGCGGTATTGCCGCATCATTCAAATCATTTCAGGAGTTAATCAATTCCTACAAAAAGGGCTTGCTTAGAAAACAAACCTCGCCCGCCCAAATACCGCAAGTCCAATGGAATGGCAGTTGCTACTTATCCGAAACAGGCACTGAAATTAGTAGAAGGTTTTCGTGCGCTTCCCGATGGGGCAACTCTGCAAAACTTGGTTTGGAGTAGATGCCTTCTGGTTAAAGATGCCGTCTAATTTACGCTTTGAAGATATTAAAGAAGTCCGCATCCTGCCTTGCAATCGATGTTTTTATGCAGAGTGGGTCTACCTGCAAAAAACTGCATCGGTTGAATTAGATTCATCGCGGGCGCTGGGCAGCGATACTGGATTGGTAAATTGGTTGACATGGGTCAGCAACATCAATACCTCTTTCATCATTGATGGACGGCATATCAAATCAATGAACCAATGGTTTAATAAGTCGGTCGCTACAATCTTGGAAGGTAAGCCGCAAGGATTCTGGTCTTTGCGACTTGCTAAACTAACAGAAAAACGTCACCGACACATGGGAGATGCCATTAATAAAGCAGCGAGGATCGTTGTCAAACACTGGCTTGAACATAAGATTGGGCGCATTGTATTTGGATGGAATCAGGGCATTAAAAAAGAAATAAACATTGGCAAGCGCAACAATCAATCTTTTGTGCAAATCCCAACAGCAAAACTGACTAGCCGGATTGCTCAACTGTGCGAACAATACGGCATACAGTTTGTTGAAACAGAAGAAGCCAATACATCGGCAGCATCGTTTTTAGACGGCGATACAGTCCCCAAATATGGTGAAAAACCCTCTAACTGGAAGTCGGAGGGTTCGCGAGTTAAACGCGGTTTATTTCGGACTGAGTTGACACTCGCCGCTATAAATAGACGGCGATTCTTTCCTGGCATAAATCTATGGGTAACCTTAACCAAAGTACCGAGCAACCGAATATTCTAGACCAGCACTGCGCGGTGCCAATTGCGCCTACTCTCTCCGATGCCAGCATGATTGAGGCTACTTTTGAAAAGTTGTTTGATTGACTTTATTGATACCAGTTTAACCATTTCGGTTAAACTTCTTTTAACTACAGCGTCCCGAAGAGAGGGAATTTCTCCCGCGTTTAAAGGTCAAAGTGTCTGTGGTAATTATAGCATGTCCTAGGCATTTAAAAATGCCGCGTCGATGTTCCTCCACCACTTAAAAGATGGTGGTTTCCTATCTCCCGTGAGGTTTTAGATGAACAGCCAAGAATTTGACCGCGCCATGATGCGCCGATGTCTGGAACTTGCCCGCAAGGCTTTGGGACGAACTGCTCCCAATCCCCTCGTCGGGGCTGTAATTGTCAAAGATGGACAGATTGTAGGGGAAGGATACCATCCAGCGGCTGGACAACCCCATGCCGAAGTGTTTGCGCTGCGGGAAGCAGGAGAAAAAGCAAGGGGGGCGACGATTTACGTCAGCTTGGAACCTTGCAATCACCACGGGCGCACCCCTCCCTGTTCGGAAGCCTTAGTTGCAGCTGGTGTGGCGAAGGTGGTGGTGGGGATGGTCGATCCGAACCCCCTGGTGGGTGGCGGCGGTATTGCCCGCTTGCGCGCAGCGGGAATTGAGGTGGTAGTAGGTGTGGAAGAAGAAGCTTGCCAAAAGCTGAATGAAGCATTTGTCCATCGCATGTTGTACCGGCGTCCGTTTGGGATTTTAAAATACGCTATGACGGTGGATGGTAAAATCGCGGCGACGGGAGGACACAGCGCTTGGGTCACGTCCCTAGATGCCCGCAGCGAAGTGCATCAAATCCGCGCCAGTTGCGATGCGATTGTCATCGGCGGTAATACGCTGCGCCTGGATAATCCCCATTTAACCAGCCATCAGACCGAAGCTCACAATCCCCTGCGCGTGGTGATGAGTCGCACCCTGGACTTACCAGAAACAGCTTTCCTTTGGGAGACGTCAGAAGCGCCTACGTTAGTGTTAACTGAGAAAGGGGCAAATCCAAATTTTCAGGAGTATCTGAGCAAACGGGGCGTGATGGTGGAAGAACTGGTGTCTTTGACGCCAGAGCGGGCAATGGTTTACTTTTATGACAAAGGTTTCCTCTCGGTGCTGTGGGAATGCGGCGGTATATTGGCTGCTAGCGCGATCGCTCAGGGTGCGGTACAAAAAATCCTCGCGTTTATTGCCCCCAAAATCGTTGGCGGTACCATAGCACCTACACCCGTAGGCGATTTGGGCTTTACAACTATGACCGAGGCGCTGACTTTAGAACGAGTCACTTGGCGCGTCATCGGTCGAGATTGCCTGATGGAAGGTTATTTGCCCACACCACCGTCGGATCTGGCTCCAAAAAATCAGGGTTAATACTGCTACCAAATTATCCCGGACAAGAGTATATATCCAGGGAGGAAGTGAAATAGACTATCTACAGTACTTATGCAGCAATTTACCATTTTAAGCCTTTTGGTCGGAAGTCTCGGCTTTCAGGCTTCGTTAATCGGTGGATGGATGCGCTGGCGGACGATCGCGATCGCTCAAGAAGAGGAAGAGGAGGAAGAAATCTTGACTCGTTATGATTTTAGAGCTGACATCGACACAGCTGTAAATGGGCAAACAAACGGATCGCCTCAATCGGGAGCGCGGGATTTACGCCTGCTGGGCTGGGAGTTTAAAATTGTGCGTGCCAATCGCGACTTGTTTCGCAATCAAGCGATTTTACAGCGTTTGTGCGAAGAAGAGGCGGAGGCGGGCTGGGTTTTATTGGAAAAACTCGATGACCGACGGGTGCGATTTAAACGCCCCGTGGCGCTGCGGGATTTAATTAAACCAGAACGCCTGTCTTTCGACCCCTATCGGTGTCACTATGGCCCTGGGATGAGTCCTCTAGCTGTGTTGTTGGCGATCGCTGCTATAAGCGCTTTTATTCTCCCCGCCTATTTGGGCTATGCTTTGGTATCAACGACTAAAGGTTATTCACCTAGAGGTTTACCGCCCCAGTCGAGCCAAAATTCCGAAAAAGTAATACCACTACCATCGCCAGTTGATTAGTTATTAGGTAATGGGTAATAGGTAATAGGTAATAGGTAATGGGTAATAGGTAATGGGTAAAAGAAAGACCAATTAGCAATCCCCAATTAGCAATTAGCAATTAGCAATTAGCAATTAGCAATTAGCAATTAGCAATTACCAATCACCAATTACCAATTACTGCAATATTTGCGACAAAAACTTGCGAGTCCGTTCTTCTTTGGGACGCTGGAAAAATGCTTCTGGTGTCCCCTCTTCTACTATTATGCCGCTATCCATCAAAATAACTCGGTCGGCGACTTCGCGGGCAAATCCGACTTCGTGGGTGACTACTACCATTGTCATGCCGGAATTGGCGAGACTCCGCATTACATCTAGCACTTCCCGTACCATTTCTGGGTCTAATGCAGATGTAGGTTCGTCGAATAACATTATTTTAGGTTGCATGGCGAGGGCGCGCGCGATCGCTACCCGTTGTTGTTGTCCTCCTGATAATTGTCCCGGATATTTGCGCGCCTGTTCTAATATTCCCACCCTCTCTAATAGCTGCATTGCGGTTTCTTCTGCTTTCGCTTTCGACCACTTTCTTACCCAGATGGGGGCTAAGGTAATATTTTGCAGTACGGTTAAGTGAGGGAATAAATTAAACTGCTGAAATACCATTCCCACTTCGCGCCGAATTGTTTCAATGTTACGCAGATCGTGGCTGAGGGTAATGCCGTCGATTTCTATTTTGCCTTTTTGGTATTCTTCTAAAGCGTTGAAGGTGCGGATAAAGGTAGACTTACCAGAACCGGATGGCCCCATTATTACTACTACTTCTCCCCGATTTACTGAAAGGCTAGCACCTTTTAGCACGTGGAATTTACCGTACCACTTGTGGACATCTTGCGCCACGATGATCGATGGTGATTCTGCTTTTGATATCATTGCTTAAATTCCTAAGAAATTAGCGTTTATGAAGCAATAAATCCTTTTTCTTGCAATAGGGAGTTAGCCCAAGCTGCATCTGGTTCTGATAGAGGTGGTACGCAGGATTGATTATAATCTATTCTGGTATCAAAACCAGCGCGGTCGTAAACTTCGCTTACCAAACGTTGCAAATCGACGGGAGGTTCAATTTCTCTAGGTAATAATGGTAAAGGCCAAGCAGGAATTGAGTCTCGCAAATTAAACAGATAAAGGTCAGATTTAGGACGGCGATCGCTGCGACTAATTAGAATGCGATAATCGGTTTTGGGTGGATTGCCAATAATTGGCATAGGTTTTCCACCTCTGAGTAAATCTATTTCGACTAAATTAGTCAGACTAGCTAAGATCTGGTGTCGTTTGCGTTCATAGACATCCCGTCCTGCTTTAGAACGTTTGTTTTTTGGTGAAAGAATTTCTATAACAGTAATGGCATGGCTTTTTCCTTTTTCCCTAATTTCTAAATAAGTTTCTTTAACTTCCTCAATCAAGGGAACATCTACCTGCACGGGGTCGGATGGATTTAGAATTGCTGTTGATGAGGTCTGATTTATAGAGGCGCGCATAGCTGTTTGTTGTGGAAATACAGCTACGTCGGGAATCCCGACTAAAAAGCTATTGTCTGCTTGACCGAGGTAGGTGCGCTTTTCAATCGCTATGTAGTATTTTGGACGCAGATGAGGCGCGAGATCGTCTGCGATCGCCACAATTAAGCGATTATGTAATTCAGACCAAAAATCGGGATGTTCCAGATAGGGGTCTACCCCCGGAAATGGTGAAGGCATGATAATACCTCAGACTCCTAACTTGCCAAGACTTAATTAGTTATAGTTTCTATTTTACCGCCGTCCCACACCCAGTTGTTTTTCTAACTGCCGACTTGCGATTGACATGGAATAACAAAATACCCAATAAATCAATCCCACAAACAGATAAACTTCCGCATATCTACCCAAAAATTCTGGTTGCGCGAGGATAGAACGAGAAATCCCCGTTAACTCGACTAACGCAAATAACGACAGCAGCGAAGTATCTTTAAATAACCCAATAAACTGTCCCACAATAGCAGGAATCACCGCACGCAAGGCTTGCGGGAGTAAAATTAATAACACGACTAAAGGAGCATTTAAACCAAGCGATCGCGCTGCCTCCACCTGTCCCCTTGGTACCGCTTGCAAACCTCCACGCACATTCTCTGCCATGTACGCAGCACTGAAGAGGACTAGACCTGCGATCGCGCGCAATACCCGATCCAATCTGATTTCATTGGGCAACACCAAAGGCAACATTACCTGTGCAATAAACAAAATCCCAATTAACGGCAATCCCCGAATTATTTCAATATAAAGAATGCATCCCCATCGCAACACTGGCAGAGTACTTTGACGCCCCAATGCTAACAATACACCCAAAGGAAATGATAAAATAATACTAACTGCGGACATCAACAGCGTCAGTAACAACCCATTCCACAAATTTGTTCCTACTGGCGTTAAACCCCATCCACCCCCAATTAGCCACCAAATGATGGGGAAAAAGCCAACATATAAAGGTAAAAGACCAAAGTAATAAATCCTTTCTTTTAATTTTTGATTGGTTATTTTTGATTGAATCCAGGATAAACAAACCAGCGCCACTGCGATCGCAAAAATTATCCAAATTCGCCATTGCTGGGTCACCGGATATCTACCAATCCAGAATAAGCGCCAGTTGCTACTAATAACTTGCCAATTTGCTTCTGTAAAAACCCAACCCAGAAATCCTAACAATCCCTGGACTACTATCCAGACACAGAGAATGGTTAGAAGACTGTTGTACCAAGTATTAAATAAATTCTTGCGTAACCATTCCATAGCTTTTAAGTTTAAACACTAAAGTTTTTACAGCGGACTGCAAGTGGATGAGGGACAGCGTTTTCGCGCTCGTTTGTCAAGCGCGCACCCTTAAGGGTGCGCGCTTGACAAACTCAGGTTTACCTCATACGGCTGCAATTCGCAATAATACAAATATCATTACACCAATATTGTTTTCACCTCCACCTCCCTCTTCCTTTCTCTTCCCTCTGCGTCCTCTGTGTCTCTGTGGTTCGTTTCCAATAGTATTACCTTTCTTTGAGTTGTACGGTACGGTTTAATAAATTCATCAACAACGAAATACTTAGACTGATTACCAGATAGGTTACCATCAGCAATAGCATAACCTCAACCGCGCGACCTGTTTGATTAAACGTCGTAGATGCGACAAAATAAAGATCGGGATAGCCGACTGCGATCGCTAAACTAGAATTCTTCGCTAAATTCAAATATTGACTCGTCAGCGGCGGTACAATCACCCGCAAAGCTTGCGGAAAAATTATCAGTCGCATTGCTAATCCCGATTTAAAACCAAGTGCTTTCGCCGCCTCCCACTGTCCGCGCGGGACAGATTGAATCCCACCCCGCACAATTTCTGCGATAAATGCACCCGTATAAATCGTCACACCAACCAACAAAGCGGCTAATTCTGGCGAAAACTTGACGCCGGGAAGTTCCAATCCATTTTGGCTGAGATAAATCAACCCAAATAGGGAAATTTTCTCTTCTACTTTTGGCAGACTCAAGAAAACTGCAAAATACCAAAATAGCAATTGCAAAAGTAACGGCGTATTGCGGAATATTTCCACATAAACTAACGCCAACTTTCTGACTAACCAATTATCAGATAAACGGGCTATCCCTGCGGTAATTCCTACTATCGTTGTCAGAATAATTCCCGCAACCATCACCCGCAGGGAATTCAACAATCCGACTACCAAAGCACGCGAGTATGTATCGGAAGGTTGATAGGAAATCAGAGTTTCGCCAATATCAAAAGATGCTTGCGAACCGAGGAAGTTAAATCCTAGTTGAATTCCCAACTGTTGCAAGTTGCGGCTAAGGTTACTCCACAAAATAGCCACTACAATGACTGCTACCAATACAGCTAATACTTGAATGGCAATCCGCCAAAATCGAAGATCGCGCAATAATTTCATTTGGTAATTGGTAATTGGTGATTGGTAATTGGTAATTGGTAATTGGTAATTGGTTTGATTTTTCCATTAGCCATTAGCCATTAGCTATTAGCGAAAAGGTGGAGAGTATAGCAACCCGCCTTTATTCCAAAGATTGTTTTGACCGCGAGGTAGATTTAAAGGGGTTCCTGCGCCAAGGTATCGATTGTAAACTTCGCCATAGTTGCCTACATGTTTCACAATCCTAACCGCGAAGTCATTCGTTAAACCTAGTCCTTCGCCTAAATTTCCTTCCTTACCTAAGAAGCGCTTGATATCTGGGTCGTTGCTTTTTTCAAAAGAAGCTAAATTTTTAGAATTAATGCCTAACTCTTCGGCATTAATTAATGCATAAATCGACCACTTCACCACATCATGCCACCGGGAGTCACCATTGGTTACTGCGGGTGCTAAAGGTTCTTTTGATAGCACTTCGTTGAGAATGACGTGATTTTGCGGCTGTGGTAAAGTGGTTTTGCGGGAGAGTAATTGGGAACGATCTGATGTTACTGCTTGACACCTACCTTCGGCATAAGTTGCATAGGCGGTATTGATATCTTCAAACACAACTGGTTTATAAGGAATACCCCGCTTTCGCATTTGGTCAGCTAAATTCTGTTCGTTTGTCGTTCCTGTTTGGGTGCAGATAGCTTTGTCTTTTAAATCGTTGAGGGATTTGATATTGCTATCTTTTTTCACCATAATGCCCTGACCGTCGTAGAATACCACGGGGGCAAATTCCAAACCTACCGATGTATCGCGACTAATTGTCCAACTGGTATTGCGACTGAGGACATCGATTTCGCCAGTTTGTAAAGCGGTAAAGCGTTCTTTGGCGTTGAGATTGCGAAATTCTACTGCATCTGGATTATCGAATATGGCGGCTGCGATCGCGCGACACACTTCCACATCCAATCCTTTATAATTGCCGTCTTTATCGACAAAACTAAACCCGGGTAATTCGCCGCTGACTCCACAAATTAACGTACCGCGACTTTTTACCGTATCCAATCGACTTTTTCCCTGCACTCCTGTACCTCCAGTTGCAGATGTTTGTCCCGACTGTCCGCTACAGGCGGTGAGGGACAATAGCAGGGGTAGAGTAAATAATATCAGGAAGCCCCATTTACGCATATATGCCTTTTACTTTCTCACAGAAAGTTGCTTTTAGCCTATTTGTTGCGCTATCAATTATATGCTTGCAGGGGATGAGATCGCTTGTATTTATTATCGGCATCCTTCGAGAGGAAGATTTTTTTTCACGCCAAGCGTTCTTCGGCGAGATCTCGGATTAAATTCAAGCGCGAGTATAAGTAATTACTCACAAGATCCGTTTCGTCGTGGTTGAGCGAGCGCTCGCTTTTTACCTGCTTCACCAACCAGTCTACCAGGCTAGCATCGTCCAGCCTTAATAAAACATTGGATTGGGTAGTCTCGATTACAGACCAAAGTTGACGTAGCATGGTAGGAGTCATACGACCTCTAGTTTATGATTGCCTGATAGTTTCAAGATACCCAATTCAGCAACTACTGAGTCTCAATACACACAAGTTGACACAATAATTACAAGATCCTTAATATTTTGACCAATAACTTGATTTGTAGTGTTTAATACTTAGTCTGGGCAATATATTTCTTAACATAATTTTGTAGTCCAACAAGGTTCGCATCTACCTGGGGATAGAGATCTGGGGATGAATTTTGGGTGCGGGGGGTGCGATTTGCAAATCTTACCACTAAGGACGGGCAAGATGCCCATCCCACAAGAATAGAACTTAGAAACCCGGTTTTTTGGAAAAATCGGGTTTCTGAGTCGAGTTTTACTCCTCCTGCTTTTCCATCAGCTTTTGCAATTCCTCCTTCGCTTCTTTCGCATACTGCAAGCTTGTCAGCGTCGCCAGGGTTCCGGTTCCTGCTGTTAAACTGGCTTCGGATACTTTATCTAAATACAGCAATCCTACACCGCTTAAAGTCATGATGGCAGATGCGGCGGTAACGCCAAATGCTAGATTAAATGTTAGACGGGCTTGGCGTAATAATTCTTGCGTAATTTCTGCTTTCATATTGCTATTGTTATCGTTGGATTCGGTTCCCTTGTAAGAGTTTTTCATCGTTGACTGACCTCTCAAATGTTCTTTATACAGTTCTACATCCAGCAAAAAGGTAGAATCCAGGGCAGATAGATTTGTTTTTTATTGACGATCTGCCCTATAAATTAGGGCAGATAGGTAAAGTGGAAAAATTTATCTGCCCTGGACGGGGAAATATAACTTTGGCTATATTTATTGACGATATCTGGGCTGCTGTCTCCGGTTCAATAGACTTGTCCAATAAAGCAACTCAAAGACAGGCGAGACGCCTATCCCACAAGAGTTTTTGGAGAAGTCCAATAGACTTGTCCAATAATTCTTGTGGGGTGGGCATTCTGCCCGCCAAAGAGGGTAGTTTTTGGAGAAGTCCAATAAACTTGTCCAAAATTCTTGTGGGGTGGGCATTCTGCCCGCCAAAGCAACGCCCGCAGCATCGAATGCTGCGGCTACACAAACAAAGCAAGGCGTAGCGGGCTGAAATCTTAATAGCCCACGAAGGTGGGCTTTGCTTGTGTAGCCCCACCCTTTAGGGTGACGGTATTTTGACAAAGTTATGATTAAAGAAACCTGGTTTCTCAACGCATCCATTTACCGCTCAAAAATATCCATGCTTCCATCTGATAAAGTTCAATCAAGTGCCGCCGGAAAAAATAAACTTAGAGAAGCTTATAAAGCAGCAGGTTTGACGATAGAAACACTTGCGAAAAAAGCTAATGTAAGTGAGGATACAGTTAAACGCTTGCTGGGAACAAAAGAATGCCCTAATGGAGTGGAACGATGGGCGGTGATTAATATTGCCAAAGTTTTGAATATACAACATACAGATATTGTCGATCCAAAAGATTGGTATCCGCAGCAGCTACCCCAGGAATTTAGATCGCTGATTGAAGAAAAAATCAAACACTTCTGCGGTCGTAAATTTGTTTTCAATAAATTTGACGAATTCGTCAATTCTTATCCTAATGGTTATTTTACCATTGTGGGAGATGCGGGGATGGGAAAAAGCGCGTTCGCAGCCAACTATGTTGCTTCTGTTCGCCCCTGTCCTTGTTATTTCAATATTCTGGCAGAAGGTCGCAATCGAGCGGAATTGTTTTTAGATTCTATTCGCCAACAATTGATTAATTTTTACAATTTTTCCAGTAAAAAGCAGATTTACCCACCTTACTCGCAAAAGTTAGCCACAAATTTCCCGACGAACGCATCATTATTGCCATCGATGCCCTGGATGAAGTCGAGCAACAAGCAGGGGCGGAGAATATTTTATATTTACCTAAAACCCTGCCCCCCAAGGTGTATTTCTTGCTGACGCGGCGACCTTATGACCCCGATCGTAAGCGATTGTTTACTGAAGTGCCGCAGCAGAAATTAAATTTAACCAGCAGCGAGTATTTTGATTTGAATCGGGCGGATATTAAAGGCTATATTCGCTTTTTTATTTACGAGGAACCGAAGCATAAACAGGCGCTGAAAAAGTGGATCGAGAAGCGCCAAATTTCTGCCGATACTTTTGTCGAGCTGGTGGCGCAAAAGAGCGAAAATAATTTTATGTACCTGCGCTATGTTTTGCCGGAAATTGCCAGCGGGTTTTATGATGACCTGAGTTTAAACCAATTACCCGATGGTCTGATAGACTATTATCAAACTCATTGGGTGCGGATGGGGATGGATACTGCACCGAACCAGTTGATGGTTGTGGTTTTATTTATCTTAAAAGAAGTTGGGACGCCGATTCCCTGCCAGATGATTGCTGATATTGCTAACCAGGATGAAGGTGAAGTGCAAAGCGTTTTAGATCGGTGGATTGAATATTTGAAACCACAGCAAATTGATGGCGATACCTGCTACAACTTTTATCATGCCAGTTTCCTAGACTTCCTGAAAGCCAAAAAAGAGCTAGATAAAAATCGCAAATTATTTAAAGATGTGAATCAAAGGATTGTGGACTACTGGGAAAGGCAGATGCAGCAAGAGGACGAAGATGATGCAAAAGATTGCTAAGTCTTACAAGCAAAAAGCCTATTTAGGCAGGTATCCCTATAATTTGGTTGAGTCGGACAATTTAGCAAAATATTACAAGTGCTTGACAGATTTTGGTTTCCTGGCAGCAAAGGTGAAGCATCCTGAGTTGGGCGTGCAAGCGCTGATTGAGGATTACGATTTGATTGATGATGCTGAATTATTGACGCACCCAGAATACAAAGGGGAGAAAGTCAAGTCTCTGAAATTGATTCAAGGGGCGCTGCGGTTATCGGCGCATATTTTAGCCCAAGATCCGACGCAACTCGTAGAGCAATTGTGGGGGCGGTTGCTGTATTTTGAAATGCCGGAAATTAAAGCATTACTAGAAGTGGCAAGGCAGAGTAAAACTACTGGGTTGCGTGCTTTAATACCTAATTTAACTCCCCCTGGTCATGGGTTGCTTCGTACCCTCACTGGTCATAGCTTCCTCGTAAGTGCAGTCGCGATATCATCCGATGGCAAGCTGGCAATTTCTGGGTCTGATGATTACATGCTGAAAGTCTGGAATTTGCAACAAGGAAAAGAACTTTTTACCCTCACTGGTCATAGTGACTCGGTAAGTGCAGTCGCGATATCATCCGATGGCAAGCTGGCAATTTCTGGGTCATGGGATAACACCCTGAAAGTCTGGAATTTGGCAACACGAGAAGTTATTGCCAGTTTCGTTGGCGAGAGTGCGATATCATGCTGTGCCGTTACGCCGGATGGTCTTACAATTGTTGCCGGGGAGGAATCGGGACGAGTGCATTTTCTGCGACTGGAATGTTAGGAGCGATTGAAAGCGATTCGCTATTAATTCAACTTTGGCTGATGAAAAGAACAGTAGGATGGAACAAAGCGATCGGATTTGCTGAATCGGGTGATGATGTGCGATTGTAGGGGCACGGCAGGGGAAATATTGTCGCTTTCTTTACCATGTTATCGACGCCGTGCCCCTACATTTGCGATAATTTTCCGCCGCCATTTGAATTGGGTGATGGTGTGCGATATCCTGATGGTAAATTGCCGTTGAATGTAGGGGCACGGCATCGATCAGATGGTGAGGTTACCCGAAATATCCATCTTGCCGTGCCCCAAACACGCACAAACGCCAGCGAGAAATCTGTAAACCAGAAACCGAATTGTGGGAAAAATCCCATTATTTCCACATATCAATCCCTCTGGCAATCCGAGGGCACGGCAGGGGAAATATTGTCGCTTTCTTTACCATGTTATCGACGCCGTGCCCCTACAAAAGGGGGCACGGCAGGGGAAATATTGTCGCTTTCTTTACCATGTTATCGACGCCGTGCCCCTACAAAAACGATAATTTTCTGACGCCATTTGAATTGGGTGATGAGGTGCGATTCGCACTTAAATCAACTTTGGCTAATTCCCCGCCGAAATTCCCGCACCGCTTCCACCCTAGAAGTCATCAGCAAGCATCTTGATAGCAATTCGATGTCCAAATCTGGCAAAATTTCGCTCTTAGAAACTCGCTCATAACTGTTACCGCGCAGACAGTAAAGAGCAAAGCGTCCATCTTCCCAAAACCAAACTTCCGGTACACCCAGTGCCTGATAGCGATTTAGCTTCCTTTCGTTACCGCTGGTGAAAACGACTTCAATCGATAGATCTGGCGTTGTACCCCCAGATCCGAGAAAATAAGATTCATCAGCTTGTGCAGATGCGACGCCTTCTTTTTCTTGGGTAAAACTGCCTGATGGAGTAAACTCGATGCCTTTTTCTGCCAAGTAGATACCAAGCAGAATGCCAATAAAACGGCTAATGGCTTCATGTTCTAAGGAAACAGCCAAAATTTCTACCTCACCCTCGTAGTAAAACAGTCTAATACCAGGCGAATCGGCAAACCCCGCTTCAATCAGTTTGAATTTTTCCCAGCTTACGCCTGAATGGATGAAACGTCGATCGGTTGGTTTATCTAGAGTTTGAGTCATGGCGATGTTCTCTGGTTTGGTTTACAATTTTGGTGCAAGAAGTAAGTCCTAAAATTATTATCAACTTTCCCCGCTCATCCTGTATGAATTCAAAACCTAGAACTCGGATCGCAATTAATCCTAGAGGTCATCCGCCAGAATTTGAGCAAGCGATTCGAGAAAAAAGCGCCAATTTTGTCGGGCGCGAGTTTGTTTTTGCGGCTATCAATGAATTTTTGGAACGGGAGAATCGCGGCTATTTCACCCTCGTCGGCGCACCCGGTAGCGGCAAAAGTGCCATCCTCGCCAAATATGTCGCCGAAAATCCCGATGTTGTTTATTATAACGCCCAAATTGAGAGCAAAAATCAAGTTGACCAATTTCTCACCACTCTGTGCAACCAATTAATCAACGATTACCCCCTCGGTTACACATCCCTCCCCGATAACGTGACAGATGGCAGTTGGTTTCTGTCTCTTTTACTGCAAAAGATCGGCGACGAACTCGAACCGAATCAACGTTTGATTGTTGCGATAGATGCTCTAGATGCAATTGACCGACGCAGCCAAACCCCTGGTTCAAATTTGTTTTATCTGCCCCGATATCTGCCCCATCGCGTTTATTTTCTCCTCAGTCGCCGACCTTTTTTGCGGGAGAAATATGGTTTGTTAATTGAAACGCCGTCTCAAATTTTTGAGTTAGACGCATTCCCAAAACAAAATCGGGAAGATATGCAGAAATATATCGATAATAATCTCAAGCTTTTGGGGCAATAAGTGGTTGATAATATTGCAGATTTATGCGAAAATAATTTTATGTATTTGAAGTGCGTGGGGGATGCGAATCAAAACCCCGCCCTCAATTCTCTACCGTTAAATAAACTCCCAGAAACCTGAGAAACATACTATCAACAACATTGGCAGAAAATGAAAGATCAGAAATTATCTGCTGTTGAATTAGCCGTGCTTCAGACACTCATCGCCCTGCCATCAAGGGAAAAATCTGGAATATCGGCACAATTAATTGCCGAAACAATTGATGAAGATGAATATGAAATCGAGGAAGTTTTGGAAAAATGGTATGAGTTCTTAGTGAAAAAAGAAATAGATGGAGAAGTTTGTTACAGCATCTATCATCCTAGCTGTCGCGACTGGTTGGGTCAGCAAATAAATCTAGGTTAATGATATCTTGCACTTGTGGCATTAACCCGCCAGGGAATAAATTCCAAGGGCTTTTAGCACAAGTCCACTTAAGTGGACTCAATACTTATGATTAAAGGCTGCCATATCATGTTCGGTAAGAAAGGTTGTGTATATTTTTTGATGCTGTAGGGGCGGGTTTTAAAAGAAACCGGGTTTCTGTGAAAAATTGTTGAGCAAGGAAAGAGATCTACTCAGAAACCCGGTTTCTGGTATCGTTAAACCCGCCGCGGCTGACGCTACTGATGCAACTGGACATAATATCAGTCCATTTTAATGGACTTTCGCTATTAGCCCGGAAATTAATTTCCGGGCGGGGTAATGCTATAGGTGCAAGATCTGAATTAACCTTAGTAATCTGTAGGGTGCTCTCTTCGACAGCGTAACGCACCATTGCACCATATTCGTTCGCACCGCGCAAGTCTACCGACATAGCTTCATTTTTCGGCGGTTACTCAGCATAGCACCGACAAATGAAACCGCAGCAACCATCACTAAACTGACAACAGAAGAAGGTTCGGGAACGGACGCCGGTTGCTGATAACCATTACTAGGAAGATTGACCAATACAGACCCATCAATTCCCATAGCTTTAGAAACAAGAAACTCCCGGAAAAAGCTTTCCATAAAGTCTACTTGCTGACTTGAAAGCTGGCGCAAGCTTGGGTCAAGGTCAAGGAAATCTGCCACCGTAGAAACATCGCTGGGCGGTTGAGTACCAGCAAAACTGAGCAGATTTCCCGATGATGAATCGAGTTTGGCTAACCAAGTATCAATAGACCCTGCATTGGTAGTTCCCAAAGAACCCTGAGTCACTCCTGTCACGAAAAGGTTACCAAAGTTGTCGCTGGTAATACCGTAAGCTTGCTCGAATTGGGGAGTTCCAAATTGCCGCAACCATATTTGATTCCCATTGGTATCGTAACTAGCCACCCAAGGGTCATAATATCCGGCGTTATTTCCGCCTAAGTTGCTATTGGTATATCCGGTTAGGAAGATATTATCCTGCGAGTCAATGTTGAGGTGAAAAGCTTGATCGTCGCCAGCAGAACCAAACTGTTTGATCCATTGCCGATTTCCTTGACTGTCATATTTAGTTAACCAAGAATCGTAAGAACCAGCACTATTTCCTCCTAAATTACCCAGCGTCCATCCCGCTGCATAAACGTTGCCTTGACTGTCGGTATCAACACCCCATGCCCAATCATAATCGGGCGTGCCAAATTGTTTCAGCCACTGCAATTGACCGGAATTGTTTTCGAATTTACCTAACCAAGCATCATAAATTCCCGCATTCGTTCCTACCAAATCGCCGAGAGTCCATCCTGTGGCGTAAACGCTGCCATCTTTGCCGACAGTAACGCGGTAAGATTCGTCAAAAGCATCGTCTACACTTCCAGTTTTTGTGAACCACAACTGGTTGCCATTGGTATCAAATTTAGTCACCCAAAAATCATCGGTAGCAATCTCCACAGATGACCGAACATCGATTCCCGATAAGTAGGCGTTGCCATTATCATCTACATCGATGCTAAAGGCTTGAAAAATTAAATTTTCCCCAAACTGTCGAATCCATAATTGATTGCCATTGCTGTCATATTTAGCAACCCAGGCATCGGTACTTGATGCTTGTTTGGGTGCTGCTAAATTACCGGCGGTAATCCCCGATACGTAGAAATTACCTTGCGGATCTGTGGCGATACCGGAGATGGTATCGATATCTGAAGTGCCAATTTGTTTGGTGAATAATAGATTACCTTGGCTGTCATATTTAGCCACGAAGGCATCGCGAGATTCGCCGTTATTCGACCCTGCTAAAGATCCAGTTGTTCCTCCTGCTATATATATATTGCCAAAAGGATCGGTGGCAGTTGTGGCACTGAGATCGAATCCTGTACTTCCTAATTGCTGAGTTTGGGGTAAAACGGGGCCTGGTGGTGCGGTGTTACCTTGGTAATTGAAATAGTTGGCGGCTAAATTTAAGTTAGAATTGCCAAATAGAAAGCTGATGACATCCAATCCAGTTTGCTTTGGTTGAACTATTGCCGATCCAAGTCCAATATCTACTAAGAAGTAGTCATTAGCTGTGCCGTGTAACTGAATGGTATCTTGTAACGGGTTGAAATCAGTGAGAAAAGCAAAGTCGTTTAAACCGAAAATTTGAGGATTGCCGTTGGCATAGTAAGGCTTTTGCCATTCACCTAAAATAAATGTGTCGTTCCACGAACGAAAACCGGGATCTTCTACTGTTAAATCGCCGTTGATTAGGTCAATTTGCGTTGCACTGGGAGTCGATACAATCGGTTGATAACCCAGAATTGTATCGTTTCCACTGCGAGCAAATATGAGTTGACTGGGACGAAATCCTGCGGCGAGGTCGCTGTTAGGTGTGTATTGGTTAATGGTAAATAGTTGAGCCATTTGATTTTAAATCCTTTGCGTTAGTGGGATGGTGTTGACGCTATCGCTGGTGCGTTACGCTGTCGCTGGTGCGTTACGCGATCGCTGGTGCGTTACGCTATCGCTGGTGCGTTACGCTATCGCTGGTGCGTTACGCTATCGCTAACGCACCCTACGATAGGTCATAGTTTGCGATCGCTATTCGTGTCGAAAAAACTCTTGCACAATTGAATATCTCCCGCCTCGATTCGTAGATGAATCGGCGGTGTTACCGAGTGCAGGTAAGTTGGCAACTTAACTCACCCGCTTGTTTTCAAAGCGATAAAGTAAAAAAATTCTCTCTGAACTGAGTTACCCTAAACTCAGTCTTACAAACAATGTATTTGAGGCTGTTTTCAGCACAATTACTTAGCACTTGGTTTGAAACAGGCGATTAAGGATTTGGTTTTGACTCTGTTTCACTAAATCTAAGTACTCGTTGCGAGTTCCATCTACGCGATAGTGGTCGCAGATTTGACAAAGTTTCAGGATATCCGATTGGGTGAATAGTTTATTGTGCTGGATTCCGGCATCGTTCCGCCAACGCCAAAAAGTGGTTCGGTCAATGCGGCGATCTCTTTCAGGCCATCGCCGTCTGGATAGGAACTCTAGCGTTTCTTCTTGACTGAAGTAATATCCCGTCGGCAGTTTAGAGAATTCCTGCTTTAACTTGAATAACGAAATCAGAGGATTTAATTCAGATAGTTTCATAAGCAACTCCATTCAATGGGACGTATCCTGGATTCCGCATTAATAATGGTGCAGTCAAGCAATTTTTTGCGTGCTACCTATCTATGGAGCAATTCAAAATTAATTTACGCTACTATAGCGGCTAATAATTTTGTAACTGCTATATGTAGCTTGAGCTTGCGGACTCAGCTTTAATCGCATCAAAATGCAATTAAATTAATAGTAAACTGGTTGCTACTCAATTGCAACTCATATGCAACTTACATGCAACATTTACCACTTTAGGCTGAAGAGTCTTGCTCGCAAAAAAAAGCCCGCATGCGCGGGCTTTACAATTGAAAATATTTTCAATCCAAGGATTTTTAATCTTTTTTCTTGGCTCTAGTTTGCTCTTCAGAAGCAGCTAATAATTGCCGCTCTAGTTCGCTGACACTAATCCCTAGTCCTAACGCTGTTTTGGCTTTCCATTCTTCAAGTTCAGCCTCGTGTTGTTCTAACCATTCATGAACGATCAGGCGTGCCATTTCAGCTTTACGAAGTGTCTGGCGACTGGCATGAAAAATCAGGCGCTGGTTATCAAAATTTGAGATTGACAGGAAAAATCTTTGAAGTTTTATCTTGTCTAAAAAGCCAGAGTTTTTAGTCATATAAATATCTATCTTGTATTGAATTAGTATTAAATTTTTCTCACTTACACCCCTGTAAAATTATATATATATTTTATAAAACTAAAAATTAATGTTAGCAATTATCGATGTATGTGGGAGAGGTTAGGCTAAATAAATAAGCGCCAACCTGTCGCCTTGCTAACGGTTTAGTGTTTGCCACAATGCTGATTTAATTTTATCGCTTGGGATCTGGATCGATCTACCTACATGCAACATTTTTGAAAAAATTTTGCGAGCGCTCCCAAGTTCCAAACTCCAGACACGAGGTTCTAGCCGTTAAATTTTTTAAACACGAGGGTAACATTGTGTCCTCCGAAACCAAAAGAATTAGAAAGGGCAACTTCAACTCGTTGAGTGCGGCTGACTTTGGGAACATAATCTAGATCGCAAGCTGAATCGGGATTATCTAAATTTATCGTGGGTGGAATTGTGTCTGTAGCTACGCTCATTGCTGTTGCGATCGCTTCGATTCCTCCTGAACCTCCTAACAGATGTCCGGTCATAGATTTTGTCGAACTAATTGCGATTTGAAACGCATGTTGTCCTAAAGCTTGTTTGATTGCCAAAGTTTCATTAACATCGTTAGCGGGTGTGCTGGTACCGTGAGCGTTGATATAACTTACTCGATCGGGAAATAAATTGGCATCTTTAAGTGCTAGTGCGATCGCTCTGGTAGCGCCAAGTCCTCCAGGTACGGGAGCCGTCATATGATAGGCATCAGAAGTGAGAGCGTAACCGACAATTTCTGCGTAGATAGAAGCGTGGCGATTAAGTGCATGTTCTAGTTCTTCTAAAATTAGAATTCCCGCTCCTTCTCCCATGACAAATCCATCGCGATCGCGGTCAAAAGGACGACTTGCACGAGTTGGTTCTTCGTTGCGAGTTGATAGTGCTTTAGCGACTGAAAATCCAGTAATTGCGATAGGGGTAATTGCTGCTTCGGTACCGCCGCAAATCATGGCGATCGCATCCCCTCGTTGAATTAATCGAAACGCTTCTCCCACCGCATTCGCTGCCGCAGCACAAGCAGTAACTGTACAAGAATTAGGGCCTTTTGCTCCTGTATAAATCGCTGTAAGTCCAGAAGCCATATTAGCAATCATCATCGGAATCATAAACGGACTACAGCGTTCCGGGCCGCGATTGAGGTAAACTTCTTCTTGGTCTTCCATCACCTTAAGACCACCTACACCACTGCCAATTAAGACACCGATTTCAGTGGCATTGCGGTCGTTAATTTCCAGTTTCGCATCTGCGATCGCTTGCAGACTTGCACAAACCCCAAACTGAGCAAAGCGATCCATTCGTTTAATATCTTTGCGATTTAAATAATCCCTTGGATCAAAACCTTTGACTTCTCCGGCAATTTGACAAAGCAAACAACTTGCATCAAATAAAGTAATTGGCCCGATACCACTGCGCCCCTCAATCAGTCCCTGCCAGTATTTTGTGACTGTATTTCCCAGAGGGGTAATGGCTCCCAAACCTGTAACGACGACTCGCTTTAATTTAAATGACATTGGAGTTCGCTCCCGTTTTACTTAGCCGGATTAACTCTTCATTCTCCTCACTCACACCGATTAGCTTCTGATAAAAATGATTCAGATTTTGACATCCTTGCTCAAGGGAGAACTGCTTGGAATCTTCCAAGGCTTGCTGAATCAGATCTGTATTGTTAATTGATAGCACTTTTTCAATGCAATTGGCTAATCCTTCCACATCATTAGGTGGGACGAGATAGCCATTTATACCATCGAGTATATACTCAGATACCGCACCGCTCTCCACGGTTAAAACTGGAATCCCTGAAGCCATCGCCTCTACTACCGTTCGCCCAAAGGTTTCGTAAGGAGAAGGGCTACAAAATACATCGCATGATGCTAGTAAATTGGCTTTCATTTCTCCTAGAATAAACCCGGTAAAGTGGATGTGAGGCACTTTTTTGGCAAGAAGTTGCAAGCGATCGACGACCTCAACAGGGCCAGATCCAGCTATTATTAAAGAACAATTGGGTTGTCTGCGTTTTAATTTTGTAAAGGCTTCGATGAGTAAATCAACTCGTTTCTCGAAGCCAAGGCGACCCAAAAAGAGCAAAATTTTGTGATGTTTTTCTTCGGCAGTTAACCAAGGTTCTAACCATTTACGGTTGCGACGACTGGGACTATAGGTAGAAACATCAATTCCTAAAAATGGGATTGTTTTGACGTTAGGAATGCCTAATTCTTTACAACTTTGGCTGGCGGCGGTACTGGCACAGATGGTTGTATCGATTTGACGATATAAATAACTGGCTAATTGAGAACTACGGGCAAGATTTCGCAACCATTGCCAACCCGGATAAGCGGCTGAGAAGTTGTAAAGATCCGTATGGTATTCGGCTATGTAAGGAATCCGATGTTTTTTGGCATAACGCAGACCTGGTAATTGCCAAGTTCCTAGTAAGAAAAAGCGTTCTACATCGGTGACAATAATTATGTCAGGTTGATAATATTGTAGCTTTTTCCTAATGTGACTGGCGGCGATAAATTTGGGGACGTGGGTGAGTTTATAAGGGAGCCAAGGTTTTGAAGGATAGCGTTCGATAATTAAGTTTTCGTTTTGATGTGTCGCCAATGTAGGGTCTGATTTCTGTTGCCAATCTGGCGCAAATACGATCGCGCGATAGTTCTCTTGTTTGGCAAACCATTGGGCGCGTTCCCAATTAAAATGAGAAACACCGCTGACATCGGGAGGAAAGCCGGTTACAAGAAAAGCTAGGGTGTAAGTTTTGTTGGATTTCATGATTGATTTATAACCGCAGAGACGCAGAGGACGCAGAGGAAGAGAAGAGAGAAGATTTTGATGATTTAAGTAATTCGTACTTTTGGCATGTCTAAGAAACCGCTGCCAATGAAATGGGAGAAATAGGTATCGAGCAATTTAGAGTCTACGGGAGGACAGATAATAGATGTACCTGCTAGACTCGCGACTGTTTGTTGGCAATTGAGCTTGACTCTTCTTTGTCCTAATCCGGCAAAGGTGAGTTGTTCTTCAGACCATCTTCGCAGAAAGAAAGGTAACAAACCGTTTAAAGCATTGTCTTTAGAAGCAAGGGTTTCGATTAGTTCTGCTTCCCATGCTTCATAGGAAATCTGTCGCACTGGGTAGCCGAATTCATCAATCCAATTTGCTACTTGATTCCAACTGGAATAATGGGGATTGTTTAAGTGGAATGCTTTTCCTAATGACTCGTTTTGTTGGGATAGGTAAACAATCGCTTGGCTGACATAATCTACAGGAACAATCGGGATGCCACAATTCATATTGGGCATACTTCCCATTTGAATGCAGCCTTTAAGAAATCGGCAGGTAAAATCTTCTGTATTCCAGAATCCTGTACGGCTATCTCCTGCAATTAAGGGGGGT
Organism: Microseira sp. BLCC-F43; assembly: GCF_041929235.1. Lineage (NCBI taxonomy): Bacteria > Bacillati > Cyanobacteriota > Cyanophyceae > Aerosakkonematales > Aerosakkonemataceae > Microseira > Microseira sp. BLCC-F43. The sequence goes on along the minus strand of NZ_JBHFNP010000143.1, from coordinate 17,442 downwards.
CTGTAAATAGAAACTGGCAGTCCTCGCGTGCGGGCGATGGTTACTAATTTTTCTGCTACCCATTTAGTTTGGGTATAACCAAGGTCTATTCCTTCGGTATGAATAATTGGCTCAGATTCTGTTACCTCTTTATCGTAATAAGCCGATGAATCAAAAACTGCATCGGTTGAAACATAATGGAGGGGTTTTAGTTTAAATTGGCAGGCTAACCTGAGAATTTCCTGCGTACCCAAAACGTTTGTTGGTTTTAATGCCGAGTAAGGATAGACAAAGTTTAAAACGGCTCCATTGTGATAAATGACATCGATTTCACGAGCCAATTTGTCAAATTTTTCGGCTGACAGACCCAATGTGGGTTGAGATAAGTTACCGATAATTGGAATAATTCTAGAACTGCGTTCTTCCTCCCAAAGGCTGTAATATTTCAGGTTGTTTTGGATTTTCTTCTTACCCGATTCGGTATCGTCTGCCCGAACTAGGCAATAAATATTTGCTTCAGTTTGATGCAAAAGTTCTTTGAGTAAAAAGGCTCCTAAAAATCCGGTTGCACCCGTTAAAAGAATTGCAGCGGTTTGCGCTGGTTCGGTATAAGCCGTATCAGGATAAATTGACTCGTCTAAAATAGCGTCTTGATTGAGATCCAAGACATTTGTCGTTACCTCTAAAGTGGAATTATCGGGGTTAAATTGCTGAAGCAATAGCACTGCCAGCGCGCTGATATTGGAGGCTTGCAGAAAATCGGCGACGGGTAATTTTACCTGTAATTGAGACTGGATTGCGTTGACCAGTTCAATGGCTACAATCGAATCCATACCCTGGTCAAAAAGACCTTGCTGCGAGTCTGGTAATTGAGATAATTTCAGTGCTTTGGCGACTTCATTTTGCAGGAAAGTAATTAAAAGATTTTGGCGGTGCGATACCGTTGCCGCTTCTAATTGTTGTAAAATTTCTGACCTTTGATTCGATTGTTGAGCAATTGTTTTTTGTGGCTGTGCGGCAATTTGTTCTAGGAGCGATCGCTTTCCTCGAGCCTCATACAATCCTTTGAACAAACTCCAGTCAATATTGGCGACAGTTGTTTGCACGCAGTTTGTCCCCAACAGGTATTCTAGAGATGCGATCGCTTGCGTTGGTTGCAATCCTTCAATCCCCATTCTAGACATCCATGTCTGAAATTCTTCTACCGCCATACCACCGCCAGTCCAAGGTCCCCAATTCACGCTTAAAGCGGGCAATCCGAGTTTTTGGCGGTAATAAGCCAACAGATCGAGAAAATAATTTGCCGCCGCATAATGGGCTTGTCCTTTAGAACCCCACACCGAAGAAATTGAGGAGAAACTAACAAAAAAGTCTAACTTTATTTCCTGGGTAAGTTGATGCAAAATCCAGCTTCCTATTACTTTGGGACGCAGCACAGACTCTAGGGTAGTAGGGGTTATATGTGGGAGGGGTTCATATCCAGGAACGCCCGCCGCGTGTACAATTCCTCGCAGGGGTGGCATCGATATTTTAATTTGATCCAACACCCCGCGCATGTCCGCTTCATTAGCCACATCAGCTTGAGCAACGAAAATTTTAGCTCCCAATTCTTCCATGCGGCTAAGAGTTTTTTGCACTCGATCGGAAGCCCCGCGACGCCCAATTAACACCAATTTTTTGGCTCCCCGTTCCACCATCCACTGAGCAACTGTTAGTCCCAAAGCTCCCAAACCTCCGGTAATTAAATAAGTACCATCTGACTGGAAGGTTAATTTTTGAGACTCTGGCAATTTCTTCCTGACTAAACGGGCGACGTAACGCTGTCCATCCCGAAAAGCGAGATGATCTTCCCCTTGAGAATCTGCAATTTCTGCTAATAACTTTGTTGCTTCATCCTCAGTTATTTGGTTGTCTAAATCGAGCATTCCTCCCCACAATTCGGGATACTCCAAAGCCACCACTTTACCCAATCCCCACAAAGGAGCTTGTGCCACTTTAGGCAGCGAAGAACCAACGGGTACCGCACCCTGCGTCACTAACCATAACCGAGGTGAAAATTGGTAATTGCAGATATGTTTATCGAGTTTATTGATTAAATGCAAGACGCTACCAACTCCAAGAATTTGAGCTTGTTCCAGCGCGGAAATTTTTAACTCATCTGTTGATTTCGCGTCTAAACTCCACAGGTGGATGACTCCCTGTAAAGGTTGAGCAATAGTTGCTAAAGCTTCTGGAAATAAACGCTCAAAATCTGCGGCAGAAAAAGGTTTGATGCTCCAAGTTCCGGTTTCTTGGGTTTGATAGGTGTCCCCAGCATAAACCAAAATACAGTTATGACCCCTTTCTTGCAAAACTTTAGCTAAGGTTTTTCCAAAACCTCCCCTGTCAGCAAAAATTAGCCAACTCCCCCGTTTATCTAACCCGTTATTGTCGGGAATTGCGGTCGAATGACGCGGTTTGGGCTGCCATTCTATTTCATAAATCCAATCTTTAATCTTAATCGTTGCTGCCGTTTGCTGTTGTTGATTTTGCTCCACTAATAATTCCAGCAACTTAGGCAGTAATTTCAACTCATCTTCTGAGAGTTTTGCTGTTGTTTCCAACTGATGAATTAGAAGCTTAAAAGTATTATCTACTTTTAAATGACCGTTTTCCGGCAACTTAGCCCAATAGCGTTGTCGTTGAAACGGATAAGTTGGTAGTTGCAGACGGCGACGGGGATAATCTTTATCGAAGCCAGACCAGTCTACAGGTACTCCACGCACATATAGCGTTGCCAAACTGTGGAGCATTTGTTGCCAATCTTCTCGCCTTGGATACAAACTGACAAGCCAAAGTAATTGTGCAGATTTACCATTATCCTTTAATTGAGAACCCGAAATTGGCAATTCAAAATTGCCTCGACCCATTCCCGATAAAGTTGGCTTCGGACCAATTTCCAAAAACACTTCATACCCCTGTTGAAAAAGGGTTTCCATGCTGTGAGCAAATTTCACAGGTTGTCGCACGTGACGACACCAATATTCGGGCGTTGCGATTTCTGCTGTTGCAATTTCTCCCGTCAGGTTAGAAATTAACTTTATTTGTGGCAATGAGTAGGTAACTTCTGCGGCTATCCGCTGAAAATATGCCAGCATTGGCTCCATTAAGGGAGAGTGAAAAGCATGGTAAACATTCAATTTTTTGGCTTTGATACCTTCAGATTGTAAGGTGGCTATCGCATCCATAACCCCTTCACGTTTCCCGGAAATCACAATACTATGTACCCCATTAATCGCCGCAATTGAAACTTCTTTCGCATAAGGTTGAATGGCGGCAGTTACTTTCGCCTCGTTAGCAAACACCGCGACCATTTCACCATCTTGGGGCAAAGCTTGCATTAAACGCGCCCTTTCGGCAATTAATTTCAAACCATCTTCGAGACTGAATACTCCTGCTACACAAGCGGCAACATATTCACCCACACTATGACCCATTACTACTGCTGGTTCTATTCCCCAAGATTTCCACAACTGAAACAGCGCATATTCTAGGGCAAATAAAGCGGGTTGAGTATAAGCTGTTTCGTCAATTTTGGATTTGACATTAGACTTCGACCATATCTCTTGTGGGATAGGCGTCTCGCCTGTCTTTGGCCTGAATTTTTGCAGAGGTCTATTAGATGATTGACTGTCCGGATAGAGAATTTCTAGGAGGGGTATTTCGAGATAAGAACGCAGAATTTTATCGCATTGTTCGAGAGTTTGGCGGAAAACAGGTTGGGTTTCGTAAAGTTGGCGTCCCATACCGACATACTGGGAACCTTGACCTGTAAACAAGAAGGCTATTTTAGGGGTTTTCTTGCTAGTAACTTGACCGCTTATTAGTCCGGCAGTTTCTTTTCCAGCGGCAAAAGCTTCTAACTGCTGGCGCAATTGTTCCGTAGATGCAGCGACAACAGCGAGGCGGTGGTCGAAATGCGATCGCATCGTATTCGCACTAAAACAAATATCTCCTAAAGATGCTTCAGAATGAGTTACCAAAAAATCCCGATAAGATTCCGCTAAATCCCTCAAAGCCTCATCGCTTTTTGCCGAAAGAGTCAGCAAGTGAAGAAAGCGTTCTAAGTATTTTGGACTCTCCTCTTTATCTTCCAATCCCAAATCTGAAATCTGCAATCTAAAATCCCCAGGTGCTTCCTCTAAAATTGCGTGACAATTAGTACCGCCAAATCCAAACGCACTAACTCCAGCCAAGCGGCTTTCTGTACCCGCCAACCAAGGCTGACATTGAGTTGGAATTGCAAACGTTGTTCCTTCTAAAGAAATATAAGGATTCAACTGTTTTAAGTGCAAGTGAGGGGGAATTTCTCGATGTTGCAGCGCCAGTACCACCTTAATCACACTCGCAATTCCAGAAGCCGCTTCCAAATGACCTATATTAGTCTTAACCGAACCAAGCCAACAAGGTTGATCTGGCTGACGATTTTCCATTAACACAGCTTTTAAAGACTTAAATTCAATCGGATCTCCTAAAGAAGTTCCAGTCCCATGAGTCTCCACATAACTAATTTTATCCGGCGTCACCCCCGCATTTTTCAAAGCTTGACGAATAACTGCCTGTTGAGAAGGGCCATTGGGGGCCGTCAATCCATTACTTAAACCATCTTGATTAACAGCCGTACCTTTAACAACCGCTTGAATATTATCGCCATCTCTGAGCGCATCCTCAAGGCGTTTAAGCACAACTACACCGCATCCTTCCCCCCGCACATAACCATCCGCACTAGCATCAAAAGTCTTGCAGCGACCATCAGAAGCCATCATCCGCGCATGAGAATAAGTAATAAATGGTTCTGGAGACAGCATCAAACTAACTCCACCCACCAAGCATAAATCCGACTCCCCATTCTGCAAACTTCGGCAAGCAAAATGTAACGCCACCAAAGAAGAAGAACAAGCAGTTTCTACTACTACACTTTGCCCCCGCAAATTTAAAATATAGGACAAACGATTGGCAGCAATACTGAGAGTATTACCAGTGCCATCATAAGCATTTACATGGGATAAATCCTGGGCTAGCAATCGGCAATAATCATAGTTACCAATGCCTATAAAAACCCCCGTCTGACTCCCACTCAGCTTTGACGGTACGATTCCGGCATTTTCTAAAGCTTCCCAAGCTACTTCCAGAACTAACCTTTGTTGCGGGTCTGTGCGTTCGACTTCGCGAGGTGAAATCCCAAAAAAGCTCGCATCAAATCGATCCACTTGCTCTAAAAAGCCACCCCAACGGGTACTAATTTTTCCCGGTTTTCCTGGTTCCGGGTCATAGAATTGATCGATATCCCATCGATCTTTTGGCATCTCGCTAATGGCATCTACACCATTACGCAAAAGCTGCCAAAATGATTCGGGATTTTTAGATCCAGGAAAGCGACAACCAATGCCAATAATTGCTATAGGTTCCACGTCAAGACCTCTAATTTTAATAATTTCTGCTGTTGTGTTAAGATTCTCGGCTCTCGTTCCCAGGCAAGAGCCTGGGAACGCAGATCTGGAGGCTCTGCCTCCAATCTGAGGTTTTACTTAAACGAGGCCGAGGATCTGGTTTTACTTAAACGAGGCCTCGCCTCTAGGATCTCGTTCCCAGGCTCTTGCCTGGGAACGAGGAGCCTGGGAACGAGGAATGATGCCGTGCCCCTACAGGTTTAATCAACCGACATAGCAAACTGTTCAAATGCCTTGATGTTAGTTTGAATCGCCTGGTTAATAGAACCACCTTTTGCCATCACCCGCATTTCGCGATTCACAGGCCATAAATAATCAATCGGGTCAAACAGGCGACGCAAATCTGATAACAGACGTTGATGGTATTTAAAAGTTAAATGGAAACCATCATGCTCTTGACACAAGCATTTCTGCAACCACTCAATAGCTTCTTGGGAAGACATATTAAACACAGGAGACTGTAGCAACCTGTAAAACGAAAGCATGAAACTTTCATCGCTGCGGAATATGGCAGGCATACCCCCTGAAAGGCCATTTAAACCGACACTTTGCGCCCGATATATCGTCAGATTCGCTAAAAACTTCTCGTAAGCTGTTGGTTTCGGGAAGTCCTTGTACAAGTCTTGAGCAATCAGTTGAGATGTTGTCGTGTGGAACGCTTCATCCAACAGATGGAAATGGGAAACAGCGAGAGGAGATGGAATAAATTCCCCTTTCTTTTCTAATTCCTTGTAATACAAGGAATAACGATACTCATAATTCTTGATCAGCATGTTCGCCATAAAGCGCGTGACGTAGAACACGCAGGCTAAGAAAGGCGAAGTTCCGCAGTTCAAAGTAAAGAATTGTAGCAAAGGTTTGGGTGCTAAATGCCCCAATAAACCAGTCGTTTGAGCGGGAATTGACTCGCCTTTCTCTTCCAAGTTTCTCAAATATTGGGAATAGTGGCGTGCTTGATTTTTGAGTAGCACTTTATTGGTGACAAACCGCAAGGCGGAGTCCTGAAATCCCGACAAAGGCGAACTTTGCCAGTTAAAGCTAAACAATTGCGATTTCTGTCCGGGTGCTAATCTGCGAGGCGAATCGTTTTTTTTGTAGGATTTCCCCTGGATAGAAGCATTAAATGCTGCACCTAACAAATCTCGTTTCGTCTTGTAACCAATCGTGTGGAAGGCATGAATGTGGTGACGTTCCTGTGCCGTTTCTAAATCTAACTCTTGGCAGAGTGTTTCGTAACCGCCAAGGGTGCTAAAAACACCAGCCGTTACCTGATTGTAAAGTACGGCATTTGCTTCTGTGGCAGCAGTTTGATTGTATTGAGTTGCCCAATAAAGATGATTGAGCGCCTTTTTTTGCGAAGGGGAAGCTTGTTCGTAAACAGGAGTTCCGTAAAGCAAAGAAAGCTCCGGTTCGCTCCAATAATAATCGCTGTTGCTGCTGTAGTTGAAGTTTCTATCCAGTTCTTCTATTTTCTCGGTGAAATCTGATTCTGTGTTGCGTCTATAGTTGATTTCTGTGAGTTTGATATGCTTCTTGGCTGACGATTGAGTCGATGCTTCAACTGTATTTACCATGAGATTCACCTGATGTTGATTGGTCATTAGTCATTAGCAACTGAAAAATTACACCTTAACTTTGAATTCCTCAGCTAAATGCTGAGCCAAAGCCTGAATTGTCGGATAATCGTAAAGTAGAGTGGGATCGATTTTTCTTCCCATCCAATCCTCTAGATCTCCCGTCATACCGACTGCTGCTGAAGAATCTAAACCGTATTGGTCGAAAGGAATTGCGGTATCAACTTCATCCGGGTTAATTTCCAGCAGTTGAGCCAAATATGAGACTATCCACGCTTGAATTTCTGCTGCTGTTGGCGGCTGTTTACCATTATCATATTTAGCACCCGCAACGGCGGATATTGTGAGTTGAGGATTTTTGGTTTCCATTGTTTAAAGTTTTAGAGTTTTAGCGATCGCTCTGCAATCTCTGTCATCTCCAGCATTATCCAGAGGCTCGCTTTTTGATAAAGTTTATAAGATGTCAGATGCGGTGGCAATGAACAATTTGTTGATTGGACTAACAAATTTTTCGATTTGGCAGCGTTAATCAATTAACTGCGGTGGGTCCTTCTCCAAGCTTGGGGAGTTGTCCCATGAAGTTGGCGAAATTGGCGGAAGAAATGAACCTGATGCTGATAGCCTACCTTAGCAGCAATCTGCGTTACTACCTGGTCAGTTTCTAGCAGCAAATAACGTGCTGCTGCCATTCGACGTTGGATAATCCAGCGTTGCACTGTTTGTCCTGTTTGGCGTCGCATCAGGTTGGTTAAATAAGCAGGGGAATAACCAACTGCTTGGGCAACATCCCCCAAAGCAATTTGTCGGTGATAATTAGCCTCAATAAAACGGAAAACTTCACACAAGTGGGGGTCAGATGGCAAAATTGGCTCAGGGTTAGCCCAGGACGTTACAGTGGGTTCTCGGACTGAATTGTACTGTTTAGCATACCACTGGGTGAGGAGGCGTTGTTTTTCTAATTGGGTTGCGATCGCTTTCAATAATTCCTCTAACGTGCAAGGCTTGGTAATATAATCATTCGCTCCCAACTCCATCGCTTTGCGGTATTCAATTCGCTTTCCCTCAACAGTGACACAAATGAACGGGATAATTGCCGTAACCGGGTTCTGACGCAACCTAATCAAAACACCATAACCGTCGAGTTTCGGTAGGGCAATCTCGCTAATTATCAAATCGGGTAACTCTTGCTGCGCCACTTCGATGCCAATTCGACCGTTTTCAGCACCGATAGTATGGAAACCTTCAGCTTTAATACCTTCTAAAAACAGATTCCGAGTATCTGCTTGAGCTTCAATCACCAGAATTTTTTTCACTGTTTTTCCTCCCACTATTCTCAACTTGTAGGGTGCGTTAGTGAAACGTAACGCACCAACACCCGATGAATGGTGCGTTACTCTGCCAGGACGCAAACACCAAAGTTTCTCTGAAAAATCGTCGATTTAAAAACTACAGATCAAGGTGATGGCCTCCTGGTAGGAACGCTATACATGCTTGCCAATTGATAGTTTATGTAACAAGGAATTCACCTCAGCTTCTAGATGCCGAAACTTCGTTTTTCCTTGAGGATTTTCGCTCCAATCATCGACAACATTCAAACTGCCAGTGACAAATCCAGCCCGACAAGCATGGCGCTGAATCTTACCGCTTGAAGTCTTAGGAATACTTCCAGTTTTAACCAGTACCGCCGCATAAACCTGTAAAGCGTGTTCCGCCGCCACAGCTTGACGAATCGTTCCAACTATTTCATTTACATTCAGTTTCCGCAGATAAGTCCGCTCTACTTCTTGAACAATTACCAATCGTTCTTCGCCCTTTATTTCCACCGTAAAAGCGGCTGCAAAACCAGGGCGCAACGCTGGATGACTTTTTTCAACTGTCAGTTCAATATCCTGGGGATAGTGGTTTTGTCCCCGGATAATAATTACATCTTTAATTCGCCCGGTGACAAATAACTCGCCTTCTTGCAAAAATCCCAAGTCGCCGGTACGCAGAAATGGCCCTTCACCTGTGTCTGCGAGGTAGGCATGAAAAGTTTGTTCTGTTTCTTCAGGTCGATTCCAATAACCTTGCGCTACACTCGCACCCGATACCCAAATTTCTCCCACTTTCTCAGGCGGACAAGCGGTTAAAGTTTCCGGGTCAACAATCAGAATCTTCTGGTCTAAAAAAGTTTTACCGCAACCGACAATTACCCGCGTAGATTCCTGTTCTAGAACCATTTTTTTCACTTGGTTGCGTTCAAGTGCTGCCCCATCTATTTGACTAATAATCGGTGCGACTTTTCTCTGACTTCCAGAAACCATCAACGTTGTTTCAGCCATTCCGTAGCAGGGGTGGAATGCCTCTTTTTGAAAGCCGCAATCGGCGAAAGTACGAGCAAACATTTCCAGGGTTTCGGCACGGACGGGTTCGGCTCCGGTGAAAGCTACTTCCCAGCTACTGAGATCGAGACTAGCTCTTTGTTCGGGGGTGATTTTATTAATACAAAGGTCGTAAGCAAAATTAGGGCCGCCGCTCGTGGTAACTTTGTAGCGAGAAATCGCTTCTAACCAACGAAAAGGCTTTTGCATAAATGCCAATGCTGGCATCAAAATCATCGGCGCACCGACATAAAGCGGTTGCAAAACTCCGCCAATTAATCCCATATCGTGGTAAGGTGGCAGCCAGCTGACGCCTTGACTTTTGGGTGTGTCGGCGAAACTTTGATGGATGATGGCACAATTGTGCCAAAGGTTGCGGTGGCTCACAATTACACCCTTCGGCGTACCCGTAGAACCCGATGTGTACTGAAGAAAAGCTAGGGTATTTTCGTTCAAGTTTGGTTCTTGCCATACTTCTGCAAGATTGATGGAAATGTTATCCGTAGTTATCAAATGCAAATCGGTTAATTCACACTCTTGGAGGCGCTGTTTAATCGTGTCCGATAGAGATGTAGTGGTGAGTGCTAAAGTTGCTCCACAAGATGTTGCGATCGCTTGCAACCTCGACATATTCTGATTCGGTCGCGGTGGATAAGCTGGCACCGCTACAACTTTGGCGTACAAGCACCCAAAGAACGCCGCAATAAACTCCAAACCTGGCGGGTAAAGCAGCATCGCACGACAACCAACCGCATATACGCTTTGAAGATGATATGCAATCGCTCGTGCAATTCGATCCAATTGTTGATAAGTCAGCGTTCCTGCTTCTATTTCCCCATCCTGCAAAAATGTATAGGCGGTTTGATCTGGCTGATTTTGCGCTCTGTACCTCAGCAAGCTTACCAAAGTCGCAACTTCATCCCCCATATCCGTCGCATCATTCAAATACGCAATCATTTCATCCTCCACGCTCAGTAATTCCAAATCCCTACATCACCGGATTTAACTTCACACTTTCTACGCCAAGAAACAAAGGCGATCCGAAAAATCTTTGGTTTCGCAACCAGATATCGACGGTCGAAACCCGGGCAAACACCAAAGTTTCTCTGAAAAAGCCAGAAACCCAGTTTCTCAGATTGCGTCAGTCCTGAAATAGTTGGAAAATTATTTAAAAAACTGTATTCTATAAAACAAGATCGTTCATATTGACCTCCATTTAGTTGAACTTACATTTGCCATGCAACAATTTACGCACTGTCCAAACAGCCCGTAATAGAAAGTCCTAAGATTGTCGGCTTCCAGCAGTTTTGAACAACCGCCAATCGAGGAAAATTTTTCTTTCCTCTCTAGCCGACTGCGAAAGTTTTTCCAAACATATATTTATTGCAATTTGCTAACGAGGAAGTTAACACACCTTTAATCAAACTGTCTAGAGAGATGCAACATAAATGAGCGGGGATCTGCACTAATCATTCTAAAGGTATATTCAATTGAAATATATCTGTGTTGATGGATACATGAAAAATCTAAAAACAAATAGAAGCCTTAAACAGCGGCGTACATCTGCCATTGGGCATATCTTTTATTCCAAAAGTGGGGTTTTCATATGTTTGAGAATTTACAGCTAAAAAGTAGCTAAGCTACTTGATGAAATTAAATTAGCATCCTAGTATAGGATGAATGACTAAGCCATAAATAATCTGTTTTGCGGCGGGCACGATTGCTTTTGTCGCGACTGTATCATCGGCGTTTTGGTGAATCTTAACCTCCAAAGTTTTACTTGATGAATTCAGGCAGTAAATCGTGGTAATGTATGCCAATTGCCTGGACACAAACCTGCTTGAACAAGCTAGTTAAGCAAAGTTCCACCAGTCGGGAGAGCGGGAAAATGATATTTTCTATACCTTTAGCATGGCTGCAACTAACTAGAGAAAAACTGCGTCTGTTGATTGCTTTAGCGGGAATTGCTTTTGCAGCTATTCTCATGTTTATGCAATTAGGATTTCAAGCAGCTCTTTACGATAGCGCTACGCGATTCCATCAGAGTTTACAAGCTGACTTAATTTTAATCAGTACTCGCTCCAAATCTCTGGGCTATATGAGGACTTTCTCTTGGCGTCGTTTATATCAAATATTAGGCTTTAATGGCGTTAAATCTGTTAGCCCTGTATACGTCGGGTTTAGAGACTGGAAAAATCCTGAAACTGGAAATTTCAGAGCTATATATGTTTATGGCTTTCAGCTAGGAAATCCAGCTTTTAACTTTCCTGAACTAGCTGACACTCTCGACGATCTTAAACTCAATGAAAGTATTTTGTTTGATAGAGCTTCTCGTGCAGAATATGGATCTATTGCTACACAATTTCAGCAGGGGAAATCTATTATTACTGAATTAGGCAACAAAAGAGTCAAGGTTGTTGGTTTGTTTACACTGGGGCCTTCTTTTGGGGCAGATGGAAATGTAATCTTAAGCGATTTAAATTTTATCCGTCTATTTACCGATCGGAAAGTAGGACAAATTGATCTTGGAATTATTCAACTTAAACCTCAAGTTAATCCTCAAAATGTGCTTAAAAATCTCCAAGCAACCCTACCTAAAGACGTTAGAGTATTAACTCATGAAGGTTTCGTAGAATTTGAGAAAACATACTGGAAAACAAGTACATCAATTGGTTTTATCTTTACTTTAGGCGTAGGGATGGGCTTCATTGTGGGTACGGTTATTGTTTATCAAATTCTTTATGCGGATGTTTCCGATCACCTAGCAGAGTACGCAACTTTAAAAGCAATGGGTTACAAAGATTCATATTTAGAAATTGTGGTGCTACAAGAAGGAATAATTCTAGGTATTTTAGGTTATATTCCAGGATTTGCGCTCACCCTTGGTCTGTACGATTTAACTAAACAAGCTACATTCTTACCTATCGGAATGACATTAACCCGCTGTTTAATTGTCCTAATATTAACAATATCGATGTGTTGTATTTCTGGGTTAATTGCGGTGCGTAAACTCCGTAAAATAGACCCAGCAGAGATTTTTTAATTTTTCGGTTAATCACTTCAGGGTTATAAATGACGCGGGGACGCCCCGACGCTCCCGACGCGGGGAGTTTTAATTATGGGTGAAAAGCCTGAGATCGTATGATACCAAGATTCTACAGCCCTTGCCTTGCGGGCTTTGTTTGTGTAGCCGCGACTTTAGTCGTTACGGTATTTCATCGATTAAGGATTTGCCGCGGCAAAGGTATTGCATTGTTGAGGATCGCCTGTCTGAATACCCCGCTTAAACCAACGCACCCGTTGTGCAGAACTACCGTGGGTAAAAGTCTCTGGGACAACATACCCTCTCGCTCGTGCCTGCAAGCGATCGTCTCCTATACTACTAGCAGCATTGAGCGCTTCTTCAATATCGCCTTGTTCTAAAATTTTCCTGGAGCGTTGAGCGCGATTCGCCCACACACCCGCAAAACAATCTGCCTGCAACTCCACGCGCACCTGAAGTTGGTTCGCCTGTACCTGGTCTACCTGACTTTGCAATCGTCGCACTTTATCCAAAATTCCTAACTCATTCTGGACGTGATGCCCAACTTCGTGAGCAATTACATACGCCTGGGCAAAATCCCCCGGTGCTTGAAATTTAGACTTCAAATCGCGATAAAAACTCAAGTCGATATAAACTTTTTGGTCGCGGGGACAATAAAATGGCCCCATCGCCGCTTTGGCAAATCCACAAGCAGACTGCACCGCATCCGAATACAACACTAATTTGGGTTCTGTATAAGTTGAACCGCTTTGCCGGAACACTTCGCGCCAGGTATCCTCAGTATCTGCCAGTACAACGGAAACAAAATCTGCCATTTGGTCAGTACCCCCAGGGTTGCGAGGCGCGGAGGTTGTGGGGCGATCGCTCTGCTGATTTACCTGTTCCCAAACAACACTCGGATCCCCACCCAACAGCGCCACCAGCAGCGTTAACAGTATTGCCCCAATCCCGCCACCCACTACCGGCGCCGAGACTCCGGTTCCGCGTCGATCTTCAACATTCGTACTCCTGCGACCCAGCTGCCAACGCATAATCCCCTGCCCTCTTCACCCTTCTTACACTTAAGATGTTAGCGATTCCATCCCCAGAAAGCTTCTACCTGCGGATGTGCGAACAATGTGCGAGCGCCAATCTTCAGGAAGGTTCCCAGAGCTGTCACAATCAATTTTGTCAGGATTTGTTAATTTATCCAGCATAATTGAGCGATTGCGCTGTGATTTTGTAAAAATGAATACAGAAATTATTTTACTGCCTTCCCCCAAGTTTGGCTGAGGGGAAGTGTTTTTCACCAGTTTTAATCGATTTGAAATGGAGAAAGAGTATGTCACTTCAAACGATCCATACAGTTTGCCCACCAGCACCCGCGCTAGAGGGAGCGATCGCTTCAGGCTGGAATCCGGTTTGCCACATCACCTACACTCGCGATACCTGGGTTAAGCTGTTGCAACGCAAGAGTGAATACGCATTTGACGAAGCCAAGTTGCTTTGTCAAGACTCCTCAGATACCTGGGTCGCTTGGGTGCCGGATTTTGGTGAAGTTGTTCTCGATAGAAGCGATTTCTATTGTTGATTTTCTATTGTTGGTTGAGCCAAACCAGATCAACAATGCATTGTGTATTCCTTGGCTGGTATCGGAACGCAAGAGTTACAGGTATTGGAATGGTTGATTGCTATGAACGCCGAGTTACCTATTGATTGGGATGAAATGTTTGAGTATCTACCGGGGACGATTGTAGAACTCAAAGACAAACCAGGGATTTTGGATCGGATTGATTGCTATGAAACCATGATGGTGCCTCCGATCTGGTTAGCGGACGATCCGCATCCGCGCTATCCCGATGAATTGCGGATTGTGTCGCGTCGAGAAGTACAAGTTTGTGAATTAGAGTCCCAACCAGCGTTGGTAGCAACTTAATTGCCGTTCGCCCTGTTGATCGCGAGGGAGGATTTTCCAAGATGGCTAAGCGTTCAAATGCCATTCCAGAAAAATAATCACATTGGAGTTATATCGTTTTTGGTTGCATCGCAATTACAGCAGTAGGGGCACGGCAGTTGAGCAACTTGGCGCTGGCGACAAAGCTTACCGACGTTCCCTACTCATGATTTTGATCCGGCTCAACAACCCCTATAATCTTCTTCTTCTTGGCGTTCTTGGCGTCTTGGCGGTTCATTTAAAAAGGGGGTCATGGAAGCGGATTTGGTATGAGTCGAGAAATTCCGTTACTGTTTCAAACCCCATAATTAAGGGATGGTCGAACTATTTCTCGACGGTTTTCCCATAAGTTCTTAGTGGTGGACGGGGGTGGGTAGCCGTAGAAACGTGCGTCCCAGCACCCAGGCACACAGTAATCCAAAGACACTGAGCAGAATGAATCCCGGAGCATAGCTATGGGCAAGTTCCCGAAACATACCTAACTCTAGTGGCGGGAAAAACCCTCCCAATCCGCCCGCTGCACCTACTAAACCTGTGACGGTACCAACTTGTTGCGGAAAATACTGTGGTACTAATTTAAACACTCCGCCGTTGCCTAAACCGCAGAGAATAGCGCAACCTAATGCGCCAACGGTGAAGGGGACGATAAACGGGAAAGACATCAGCCAGCCGATCGCAAACATGCCCAAAAAGACATACAGCAGCAGAATTTGTCCGCCAATGCGATCGCTCAACCACCCACCCACGGGACGACACAGGGTAGCCAAAATCACAAAAAACGCAGTACGCGCCCCCGCATCCGCCGGAGTCAAACCGAAGACATCCTGAAGCAGTGTTGGTAAATAGATACTCAACGCCACAAATCCGCCAAAGGTAAGCGCATAGAATAAACTGAGCGCCCAAGTCAGTTTTTCAGTTTGCAATACGCTCAAACATTCCCGAAAAGTTTTCGGTCTAACCTTGACTGGGGGATTCTGGGCGCTGAGGGCAAAAATAATCCCCCAAGTTAGAGAAGCAATACCAAAAATCAGAAATGTAGCCGGAATCCCGATCCAACTAGCAAGAACTGGTCCGCCAAAGACGGCGACCGATTGTCCGATATTTCCCGCCCCATAAATTCCAGTAGCCATACCTTGGCGTTTTGGAGGATACCAGCGCGAGACAAAAGCGACCCCAATGGCGAAAGAACTGCCCAAAAGTCCTAAGAAAAATCCCCAAAATAGCAAGCTGTTATAGGAACGATCGCTCGCTAATGCCAGCGTCGGAACGATGCCAAAGCCTAATAGTAAGCTAAATACCCATCTTGCTCCAAAACGATCGGTTAAGATACCTGCTGGAATTCTTCCCAATGCACCCAGCAAGACGGGAATTGCTATCATCAAACTCGCTTGACTAACAGATAGTCCTAGTTCTTTTTTCAGCAACGGTGCTAAACCTGCGATTAGCCCCCAATTGGCGAAAGCGATCGCAAAAGCCATCGTTGCCAAAAATAGGCTTTTTGGGGCTGTTGGGTGTATATTTTCAGATTGGTTAGAACTGGTCATGGTAAAAATGCTCCTTAAGAATGCTCTCCCATTCCGCTAGCAGAACGTTGATTCCAAACCACGACTTGTGGAGGACGCCAAACGTATTGCAAAGGCACAGATAAAAAGTGAACTAAGCGGGTAAAGGGGAGAAGCAAAACTAAACAGAATGCCCCCACAATGTGGACTTTCACCATGATTGGAAGCGTAGCAACTAAGGAAAGATCGGGATTGAACAAAAAGAGCGATCGCAAATAAGGCACTGCTGAAGTGGCATACCAGGAGGAACCCCAGCGATAAAAGATCGCCGTCCAAACTCCTGCTACTACTTGTACTAGCAAGGCTAAAAGCAAGATCAAATCCATTGGTGAAGTCACGACTCGAATTCGTGCTTGGGAAATGCGGCGGAAAATCAGCACCAGAATGCCCCAAAGGCTGAGAAAACCCATCGCTAACCCGGTCGATTCTAGAACGTATAATCGCCAGGGGACACCATTCCAAGCTAGAAGCGATCGCGGCATCAGAAAACCGATTATATGCGCGGTGAGAATGGCGAGAATGCCGTAGTGCCAAGAAACCGAACCCCAAAACAATTGTTTGCTTTCTAGAAACTGAGACGACAGACTTGAGTAGGTAAAACGATAGTTGAAATAGCGCAAACAGGTGACGATGATGGCGACAGCGATCGCCATGTAGGGAAAGATCGCAAACAATAAGGTATTGATGGTCATAAAAACTCCTTGAAACAGGTTTGCACCTTATAAAGAACCCACTTGTACGGGCTGACGGCTGCTTTGCAAGAAACTCAACAGCGATCGCACCACTCCTGCATAAGGATTTTCTGCTTTGAAACCTTCAGTCATTTTTTCCAAAGCAGGCAACAAACAATCCTCAATTAATTCTTGGGCAAGAACCGCATCTGGTTCTAAAGTACTCAAGAATTCCAGCATCACCGACAAATGATC
The DNA here is from genome assembly GCF_041929235.1 of Microseira sp. BLCC-F43. Lineage (NCBI taxonomy): Bacteria > Bacillati > Cyanobacteriota > Cyanophyceae > Aerosakkonematales > Aerosakkonemataceae > Microseira > Microseira sp. BLCC-F43. The sequence continues at coordinate 576 of NZ_JBHFNP010000143.1, read as the reverse complement.
CGCGAGTTCATTTGGGGGCGCAGTAAACCCATGTTCCTGATATTTTTGTTGCAATTTGACGAGAAAATCAGCGCGATTAAAGTTTTCGCCAAATAAGTGAAATCCGGGATAAGGAAAACAAACAGGATTCACGTCAAAAGTGCTGGTGTAAATCTCCTCTAAGTGAGCTATAGATGTCCTGTTGACAAAGGTTTGGAACTGGTTAATTAACTCTGCTGCTTCGGGATAATCCGTCTTCAATTGGCGATGACATTCGCTAATTTCTGCGGGTAATTCAGGAGATGGATAGGTGAAAAGTGCAGAGAAAAGTCGATAAATCGGTTGAAGTTGTGTCTTCATCTTTCATTCTTCATTCATTTTTGGGCAGAGGTTTGTAGTGAGGACTTCAGTCCTCAGAATAAGGGCTAAAGCCCTTACTACAAACAGTTCTACAGAGGTTCGTAGTGAGGACTTCAGTCCTCAGAATAAGGGCTAAAGCCCTTACTACAAACAGTTCTACAGAGGTTCGTAGTGAGGACTTCAGTCCTCAGAATAAGGGCTAAAGCCCTTACTACAAACAGTTCTACAGAGGTTCGT
>NZ_JBHFNP010000142.1:0-42053 GCF_041929235.1 Microseira sp. BLCC-F43 | reverse complement strand
ATTATAATCTACTGGCTTTGACCTAGATGATAATATTGATTAATCTTAACTAATATTGACGGCAGATAAATCTGCTCGTGTCGCGTTTGGGCCCCGCAATGAATTGACGGGGCTACCACGCTCCCGTAATTTTTAGGTGTGCCGCCGCTGCCAGTGAAGACGCCACTATTATTCCCCCCATCGATTATACCTGTAAAAACAACAGTGCCATTGTTGTTGATTGTCTGGTTTCTCAAGCCGCTAAATTTGCCACTGGTATCGACGATGGTGGTCAGATTCCCATCTTTACTGGTGAAAATACCTTTACCCCCTGCATCCAAATTAGCGTGGAAGGCAACGGTGCCGCTGTTGTTGATGTCCACGACGCTTCTGGTACCTAAGTCGCTGTTCACAAAACTGCTAAATATACCACTGGTATCGACAATGCGGGTCAATGCCCCACCATTGCCGATAAAAATGCCTTCGCCCCCTGCTCTCAGACTAGCGTCGAAGGCAACAACACCGCTGTCGTTGATTCCAGGTTCCCCGGTGGGGAAGCCACTCAAGATGCCACTGTTGTCGGCAATCTTGGTGAGGGTGAAGGCATCTGCCGAGCTTATATTAAGCAAGCTCATGCCCATGGCGATCAATGCTGCCACTGATAATTTGGTAGCTGGAATCATAACTATTGAACCTGTCAAAATTAGGGATTGACTGTTAATTCTTGTTCGGCTGATTTCATTGCCTCCCCCGGATGTGCGTAACACAAAACAACCCCAGGGCAGGCATCGGAAATTACCAGATTAATTTTAAGGATAATTTCATTGTTTATAGTCATACTTCACCCGTTTTTTTACTAAAAAAATATAATATAATTGAATTAGTAAAAAAAATATAAAATTTAAATTTTTATTGGAAAATTTGCCGATTAATTCATTATCTTATGATAAAATAAATAGTTTTACTTTGCGGGGCGTTACTTTCTGAACGCAGACTACGCATCAACAGAGAGTTACTAGACTTCTGTACATGCCGTCAGGCTGCACTCGAAGAGTAGTAACTCAAGTTGCTAGTTATCTCGTTATGGCTGCTAATCGCTAATGGCTAATGGCTAATGGCTTGTAAGGACCCGCGCCGCGTAGAAATATTTCTTGTTTACCGACAAGATAACAGCGCAAATGCTGCGCCCCTACTAATGGCGAAATCAGGAAAAATGCTGACTTTGAGCTGGCGCTATGAGCTTAACTCTGATTATCTACCCCAATAGAAGTCTCAATAAACCTTTCTAGAAGCGCGTTCGCGCAGCGTGCGCGCCCTTGCGTATCGCTCCTCCCCCATGATAATTTTGGATGGCAGCGATTCTCCGACCCAGACGCTACGCCAGCGCCTTTATTTCATTGCATTACGCTCGCTTTTTCTTGAGAACAGAACCAGCGCCCCATACACCAAGACCTAATAATCCCAAAACAGAAGCAGGTTCGGGAACTGATTTCGACGGCAGTGCTGAGAAGACTTCGCTGGTGCTGAATGACAGGTTATTAAAGCTAGGGTTTAGAGATACCAGAACATTAGGAGGTAACCCGTCAACAGCAAATGTTTGCCCTTGAGTTGTTCCAGGATTTGACTCTGTATCCACTTTCAGGTGTAAAGGTGTTTCAGGAGAAAAATCTGGCTCGCTGAGATTAATTGCTGCAACCAAGTCCCAAACCGGGTTAGGATCGTTGTTACTTTGAATCACAGTCAAAGCAAAATCTAAAAATTCGGAAGCAATGATACTTTCAGGAGTTCCGGTAGCCAACCATGCTGCTTGATCGGCACGAGAAAAACTGATCTTGCTCGTCGCATCAAGGGGAGTCAACTGGATTTTTAATCCTTTATTTCCCGCTTCAAATACTTCCTGCGCCGCCACCGGATCGAGCCAAATATTAAACTCTGCAACCGCATTTGTTCCAAAGGGTGGCTCTGGAAGCACTTTGAGATTCCCTGGAACGAAAACTGCGCCGCCCATGATTTCTACTATCGAGATGTTGTTGATAATAGAAGGGTCTAGCCGCAGTGCCTCTGCAATATTTGTCAAGGGACCAGTTGCCAATATTGCCACGGGATCTGGGGACTGTTTTATCGTCTCCACAATCAGTTCTGCCGCTGGTTTGGTTTGAAAGGATGGGGCTGTGGGTGGCAGGGTGACAAAGGGCGACCAAAACGTATCCGAGGCATCTCGAATGAAGTTTGGAAAGGCATTGTTTCCTGCCAAAGGATTGGGTCTACCAACACCAAGCGGGATGTCACTCACATTCAGCCGCCCTAGCATTCGCTCCAAATTATTGACAAAAATTGGCGGACGGGCAATTCCTTGGGCAATCGTGATGGCTTTAATATCAAACTTAGGATTTGCCAGCATATATGCTAGTGCTGTCATCCCATCTTGGCTACCGTCATCATCAACAATCAAAGGAGTGGGTTTTGAGGTCAAAGTTGCACTCAAAGCAGATTGACTGTGAAAGCCAAAATCAACAGCGATCGCTACCGATAAAGCAGCCGTTGTGGCAGCAGCAGTTGCAACTTTAGTCAAGATGTTTTTCACAGTTTTTACCTCTATGTGATTGGGATGACTCTTGGTAGAAGCGTCAGCATTGAAACTGACTGTTGATCTCGCCTGCCGATTGCTGCAACCCAAGGTGTTTGAGGTGCGATCGCCTCTTCATTGACGACAGAATTAAGAAGCGATCGCACGAGTGTTCATCGAGACTAAAATAAAGTCAGTTGAATTTTTACGACCGAGCTAGTAACCCTTAAGCTTCTGCTTTCTGGGCGGCTAGCTTTTTTTTGCCCTTTAAAGTTGCCCCTAACGCACCGAAGGCAAGTAAACCCAAAACCGAAGCCGGTTCGGGAACGGCGGTACTAGAGAAGGTTAATTTAGGGTCTTCTGCTGCACAAGTCGGAGTGTTGCATTCTCTGTAGCTTGACACTGCTGAATCGTAGTAAGGGTTGTATTTGTTACCGTCAACCGTTTGGAAGCTCAAGCCTGCAAAAGTTAACTTAATATCCTGGTTTGGGAAGAACAAATTATCATTGGGAACGGTATCAGGTCCTGTTGGATATGAACCGACTGGAAGCAAGCTGCTAATGGCAACTCCATTCCTTTCACCAGTCATCCCTGTTATCAGAAAAGATCCTGGATCTGTTCCTGGATCGCCAAGGGTTAACGTTCCCGTGGCATTGATTCCTGTTCCGCTATAGGAAAAGTTATACAATTGTGCGGCAGAAACTGGAGAAGATGCCATCAGCATTCCAGCAGCAACTGCTTGACTTACTCCAGCCAGAAGTAGAGATTGTTTTAGTTTCATTGAGGATCTCCTTTTCAATTGTTTGAACTGGAAAATCGAACCTTGAGGTACAAACGCTACTCAATTTGTGTAGATCCCTCCAGCACTTTCGCTGATGTTTTAGGGATCAGATTTATTGGCGCTAAGCGTTTTGGGAAATTGCGATCGCTCTAGTCTCTGGTGTTGGCGAAGCCTTCCCCAGATTTGGCGATCGCACAAGTGTTTATCGAGGTTAAAATAAAGTCAGTTGAATTTTTACGACTGAGCTAGTAACCCTTAAGCTTCTACTTTCTGGGCGGCTAGCTTTTTCTGGCGCTTTAAAGTTGCACCCAACGCACCGAATGCAAGTAAACCCAACACCGAAGCGGGTTCAGGAACCGAAGCCTGAACGTCGATACCGCTGGTAGGTACTGCAAATTTGCTGGTTACATTGCTTCCGTCCACAGTAGTTGCTGAGATGACTTTAGAGACAATAAAATCCGTCTTACCGTCATTCACTAATTGAGGCACAGAGTAACTGACGTTCAACAGTTCCAAAATTGTATCTGGAGCAATTCCTTGTCCACCAGGAAAATTAACCGTAAATACAACTTTTGACAAATCAGTCTGGTCGCGAACAATTTCAACCGGACCTAATAGTGCTAGGCTTTCAGGGGTTTGAACAGGGTTCGGTGATGCCAGTTCAGCTTCATCTCGCACTCCTTCAAACAACAGGGACTTTAAAGGACTGGAGAGACCTGATGTGTCTACCTTGATGCTAAGGCTGAACCCATTTGCCCCAGTTGTTCCAATCGCATCTTCGATCGGATCGCTATCTAATTGCGAACTGGGAGTGAAGAATATAGAAGCACTATAGGCTGGTGCAGCCGCCAGGGACAACGCCGCCATCATCCCTGTGGTAGCAGCCATTTTGATTGCAAAAGTTTTCATGGTTTTTACCTCTTAAAATGTGTGAGTTGGGTAATTCAACCTTGAGGTACAAACGCTACTCAACTTGAGTAGCTGCCTCAAGCGCTATCGCCTGCACGTGCTTGTTAGCGTTGGAGCGATACGCAAGGGCGCGCACCCTGCGCGAACGCACGAGAGTTCGTCAAGGCTAGAATCAAGCTAAGTTGAATTAGGTAATTTTTCTATCGCCTACCTTTCATTGCACTACGATTGCTTTTTCTTGATGGCTGAAGTTGCACTCAATGCCCCAAGAGCGAATAAACTCAAGACAGAAGTAAATTCAGGTTATTGTTTGACGACTATATTTCCTGAATTGCTATCTCCGATCGCATCAGGACCTGATTGAGGAACCTGATACAGTGATAAGTCGGTATTAACCGTTCCTTTTAAATAGGTCTCGCCCGCTACTTCACCCCCCACATCTATTAATCCAAATATTTCTTTTGTTACCGTGTTGAAGTTGAACTTGAAATATTGACCCGTTGATATTCCATTCACAACGTTATTGTAAGTGGCGATTAGATTAGCCGATAAATATAAGAAAGAGATCTTGAGGGATTGTAAAACCTTAGTCTGCCCAGATCCACTTTCTAAAAACGTTGCTGGGGCTGTGTTTTCATCATAACTAAACGAGCCTGTAGCTGAATAACCCCCATTCCCATTCCAGCTAAAGTCATATGTCATGGCTTGAGCAGGGTTGTTAGCACAAAGAGCGATCGCCACCAATAAAGCAACCGTTGTCGCAGCAACAGTTGTAACTTTAGTCAAGATGTTTTTAATCTTTTTACCTCAATATTTATCAATGCCATAAAGTTTTAGAGAGTAGGGACATGGCAACAGAGATATTTTGGCTAGGCCAACAAAGTTAATCTTGCCATGTCCCTACAACTTATGCTTTTTCAGAGGAGACTAGCTTTTTATTGCGCTTTAAAGTTGCACCCAACGCGCCGAATGCTAGTAAACCCAAAACAGAAGCGGGTTCAGGAACTTGGCTAACTGTAATAGCCCCAGAATTGCTATCTAATGTGATTGAAGTTCCCTTTTGATCCACATCCTGACCCAATCGCAAGAAACTACCAATTGTTCCCGACAAGAATTGTTCTCCGATTACGCCCTGACCCCCTCCTACGTTAAAATTACCAAACAGGGTTTGAGTAGAAGTATTAAAATTAAATCGGAAGAAATCAGATTCAGATACTCCGTTAGTAACGGTATTAAAGGACTGGAGCGGCGTTCCGCCTGGACCGAAGAAAGAAACCATTAAGGATTGTAGGTCCTTAGTCGGTCCAGCACCACTTTCGGAAATGATCGGTCCGGCTGTGGTTTCGTCGTAGCTGAACATCCCCTTTGCTGAATAGCCACCATTCCCTTGCCAGTTAAAGTTAAAAGAGATCGCTTGGGCTTGTTGAGCCATTATTAAAGATAAAGCAGCTGCTGTCGCTGCGGTAGCTGCAATTGCAGTGAAGATGTTTTTCATGGTTTTAACCCCTATGTTGATGGTGTGAGTTAGGTAATCGAATTTGAGGTACGATCGCTACCCAGATTGAGTAGCTCCCTCAAGCGCAATCGCTTGTGACATTTCCGTAAGTCCTGACTGAGCTAGTAACCCTTAAGCTTCTGCTTTTTGGCAGGAGACTAGCTTTTTATTGCGCTTTAAAGTTGCACCCAACGCGCCGAATGCTAGTAAACCCAAAACAGAAGCGGGTTCGGGAACTCGGCTAACTGTAATAGCCCCAGAATTTTGATCCACTGTTATCGCTGTTGTTGCTTGATTGGCGGTCTGCTTTAATTCCAACTTACTACCAATTGTTCCTTGCAGGAAGTTTTCTCCGTCTATAAATTTTCCTCCTGCTACGTCAAAATTGCCAAATAAGCTCTGAGTGGAAGTATCAAAATTGAATTTGAAGAACGGAGATTCTGATACTCCACCAGTAACAGTATTATAAGTTCCTAGCAGGGTATTAAATGGATCGAAGAAAGAGACACTCAGGGATTGTAAATTTTCGGTCTTCCCGGGACCGCTTTCTTCAATTTTTGATGGTGCTGTCGTTTCGTCATAGTTGAACGTCCCTAAAGCTGAGTAGCCCGCGTCACCTTTCCAGCTAAATTTAAACTCGATCGCTTGAGCCGGATTGACTGTTTCTAAGGCAAGCGCCATTCCCAGAACAGCACTAGCGCTTACAGTCGCCGCAATTTTATTCCAAAGGTTGTTCATGGTTTTTACTCCTATCTTGATTGGAACAATACACGTTTTGAAGCTATCGCCCTGTTGGATTCCCTTAGATGATTAGCGCTTCACCCCTTGCCATCGGTAATTTTTCTATCAATTTGAATTGTTTCTACGTAATATAACTTATTAAATTTTATTGTCTAGACAATAATTCAAATTATATCCGGAAAAACCATTAAATAAATTTTCCAACATAAACTGTGTTTTTTATGTGAAGTTATCATGAATTTTTAGATATATCAACGGGTATTTATGTAAATTTATCGTAAAGTTTTGAGTACAGTACTGACGCAAGAAGATCCGAGAAACCGGGTTTCTGGCGGCGCTCTCTGGTTACAAAGCTAGGATCTTTCCCAGAAATCGGGTTTCTTGGCGTAAGTCCTAAGGTAGATTCAGAGCTGGCACCATTTTCAATTAGCCGAGGAATTACGCAAAAAAAACTAAGGTGATACGAAAAATCGTGGGTTTAGACGCGCTATATTGACGCATCACCTTTGTTTTTGGCTTGGCGTGCGTAAGTCCTGTAGCCTGATAAATCCTACCTTTCCTACCTTTCCTACCTTTCCTAGGTCAGAGTGCTGGCTTGGCTCCCTGGTGTCAAGAGAGAGGGAGTACACCTGCCACGCTATTCTGGTAAAGAAGCTACTCAACGTTATCCAAGTTCCTTGCCGTGGCAACTACTGAGCGCAAACCGTTTCTGTTGGATTTTGAAAAGCCGCTAGCGGATTTAGAGGCACGCATTGACCAAATTCGCGAACTAGCTGCCGAAAACGGCGTGGACGTATCCGAAGAGATCCGCCAGTTGGAGACGCGGGCGGTGCAGCTGCGCCAAGAAATCTTCAGCGGTTTGTCACCCGCTCAGCGGTTGCAAGTTGCTCGCCATCCCCGCCGCCCCAGCACCCTCGACTACATTCAAGCCATCAGCGACGAATGGCTCGAACTCCACGGCGATCGCGGCGGGTTTGATGACCCGGCTTTAGTCGGCGGCGTGGCTCGTTTGGCGGGGCGTCCCGTCGTCATTCTGGGACACCAAAAAGGAAGAGATACCAAAGATAACGTCGTGCGTAAATTCGGCATGGCGTCCCCCGGTGGATACCGCAAAGCAATGCGGCTGATGGAACATGCGGATCGGTTTGGGATGCCAATTATCACATTTATCGATACCCCAGGCGCTTGGGCGGGGGTAGAAGCAGAAGAATTAGGACAAGGGGAAGCGATCGCATACAACCTGCGCGAAATGTTCCGTCTCAATGTCCCCATCCTCTGTACAGTCATCGGTGAAGGCGGATCGGGGGGTGCGTTGGGGATTGGAGTCGGCGATCGCTTATTCATGTTCGAGCATTCCGTCTACTACGTTGCTTCTCCCGAAGCTTGTGCCAGCATTCTTTGGAAAGATGCCGCTAAAGCGCCCCAAACAGCCTCTGCCTTAAAAATCACCGCCATCGATTTGAAACAATTGGGTATTTTAGACCAAGTATTGCCCGAACCCTCCGGCGGCGCTCACGCCGATCCTCTAAAAGCAGCAGCAACCCTCAAGCAAGCACTGTTGCAGAACCTGGAGGAACTGTCCCAGTTAACGGCTCAACAGCGTCGCGAACTGCGCTATCAAAAATTCCGCAAAATCGGCGTGTTCGCGGAAATCTCTGCCTAGAGGTACTTGCTTGCGCTAAAGACGCAATTGCTAGTGATATAATTATCAGGGGAATGTAAAGATTTTTAACGTTCCCATCATCTTCAAGGGTTGGTCGTGATATCTCTCACGCTCTAGTTCAGAACCTACAGACAGCATTTTTCATCCCTCGTACAAGGCGGTACTCCCTCCTGGGTGTGGCTGTTCAAGTGTCGGGTTTAGTTATAAAAAATACCCCAACACAACTGCTTTCACCCAATCCAACCCCCTGTGTACGACTGAAAATGGCTGCGGTTACTGATTGCTGTATGAGAATTTACACAGTCTGGCGCTGCTGAAGCAATGGAAGATTGCATGAATTATACCAAAGAACGACACGCTCTGATTACAGGAGCCAGCAGCGGCATTGGCAAAGCAGTTGCTTTGGCGTTTGCTGAAGCTGGAATTCACGTCGCCTTAGTGAGTCGATCAAAGGACAAACTAGAGGCGGTGGCTGAAAAGGCGACCTCGTTAGGGGTAAAAGCTCAGGCATATCCCCTGGATTTGGGCGAGATCGACCAGGTAAAACCAAAAATCAGCGCGATCGCCTCTGATTTTGGCGCGATAGACATCCTGGTCAACAACGCCGGGATGGGGTACACCGCCACGGTTATGGATACTCCCCTATCCGACTGGCAACGGGTAATCGACCTAAATTTGACCAGCGCCTTCCAGTGCATCCAGGGAATTTTACCGATGATGCGGGCTCGCGGCTCAGGGACAATTATTAATGTCAGCTCGATTGCCGGTATCCAAGTATTTCCAAACTGGGGAGCATACTGTGTTAGCAAGTTTGGCCTCATGGCTTTGTCTAAAACCTTAGCAGCAGAAGAACGCGCGAACGGAATTCGCGTCACCGCGATCTGTCCTGGTTCTGTCAATACTCCCATGTGGGATACGGACACAGTTAATGCTGACTTTGACCGCGCGGCAATGTTGACGCCAGAAATTGTGGCGCAGTCAATTTTACATACGGTGCTACTACCAGAGAAAGCAGTAATTGAAGAGTTAACCCTCATGCCTAGCGCTGGCACACTCTAGGTTGCTGTCTCGTTTTTTTCCCGATTCTTTTGCACTAATCCTACAAAGACAGATCATAACTATGGCTCCTTCCAACGGTTCCAATGGCTGCAATGGCGGTTCGCGATCGCTTCTAATCGGCAACGACGAACTTTCTCGCGTAGCAACCCGCCCTGACCGCAATACGTTAAACGGTGCAGAACCTAAATTGCAACCCCCTACGGCAGACCAAAACGAAAAGATGATAGATGCCGTGCGGGAAATCATCATTGGAGTGGGTGAAGACCCCAATCGGGAAGGATTGTTAAAAACGCCCAAGCGCGTTGCAGAGGCGATGCGCTTTCTCACCAGCGGTTACAATCAATCCCTGGAAGAATTAGTCAACGGCGCTATTTTTGATGAAGGCCATAACGAGATGGTTCTCGTGCGGGATATTAGTTTCTTCAGCTTGTGCGAACACCACATGCTACCGTTTATGGGCAGGGCTCACGTCGCCTATATTCCCAACCAAAAAGTTGTGGGATTAAGTAAGTTGGCACGCATTGTAGAAATGTATTCCCGTCGCTTGCAGGTGCAAGAGCGGCTGACGCGCCAGGTGGCTGAAGCAGTTCAGACTATTTTAGAGCCAAAAGGCGTTGCCGTTGTGATGGAAGCTTCTCACATGTGTATGGTAATGCGAGGCGTTCAAAAGCCAGGTTCTTGGACTGTTACCAGCGCTATGGTAGGCGTGTTTCAAGACGAGCAAAAAACTCGCGAAGAATTCCTTAACTTGATTCGCCATCAACCGGCATTTTTTTAAGGGGTAATTGGGAATTGCAAGCTTGCAAGCTTGCAAGCTTGCAAGCTTGCAAGCTTGCAGATTTTAGATTTAAATTCACTTCTAAAATCTAAAATTTAAAATTACCAATTACCAATTACCCATTACTTATTACCAATTCCCAATTTTTCAAACAGCTTGGCTACTTTGTCTAAGTCTTTGTCTCCAGGCGAGCGCTCCACTCCACTCGATAAATCGATACCGCCCGGTTGCAATTGACTCAAGGCATCTAAAACGTTATCCGGGGTCAGACCACCGGCGAGCAACCAAGGGCAACTGGGGTGAAATTGCTGTAAGCTACTCCAGTCTATTGTTGTGCCGGTGCCTCCCAGCATCTGAGGATGGTAGGCATCTAGCAATAGGGTATCGACCCAAGGCATATAATTTTCTACCTGGTCTAGCGCTGCTTTTGTGCGTACTCTTAATGCTTTGATAATTTCCACCGCTCCCAGTCTTTGTCGCAGTTGTTGGCAAAATTCCTCTGTTTCATCCCCGTGCAACTGGACGCCATTTAAACCAGCCTCTGCAACCGTTTGGCAGATTTCCTCAACCGTGGCATTGGCAAATACGCCGATTCGGTCAACTTTGACTGATAAATCCTTGACAACTGCGTTAATTTGTGCTGAGGTGACGTAACGCGGGGAAGTTGGCACGCAGATAAAGCCTAAAGCGGTGGCTCCCATGCGAGCGATCGCAACTCCCTGTTCCGGTATAGTAATCCCGCAAATTTTAATTCTCATTACCGATTACCGATTACCCATTACCCATTACCCATTTTTGTATCAAAGTTTTAAGCATATGTTAACTCTTAAAACAAATTGCAGCGTTGTAGGACGGTATTTTGATAACTTTTGTTGTTGTTTAGCGAGATAGGAAAAAGATTTTGCTTAACTCAACTTTACTTTTGGCAGTACAGGCTACCGTTCCCACAACCACCGAGTGGACTCCGACGGTAGGTCTGGTGATGATTTTGTGCAACCTGTTAGCGATCGCGATTGGTCGTTATGCGATTCAAAATCCCGGTGTAGGACCAGATCTGCCCGCAGACAAACCGGCATTGTTCCAGAAATTCGGCATCCCTGAGTTGCTGGCGACCATGAGCTTCGGTCACATCCTGGGCGCTGGGGTCATCTTAGGATTATCAAATGCGGGTGCGCTTTAACGGTCACCTGTGAGTGAAACGTATTTAATTTCCCTTGTCGTTCTATAATCCCCTTTGTGCCTTAGTTTCTCACAGCAGGAGAAAGAATCTTGATTCACTCGATTTTACTTGCAGCTCAGGCTACCGTTCCGGCAACGCCAGTTTGGTCTTTTAAGATTGCACTGGTGATGGTAATTTGCAACATCCTTGGACTGGTGTTCGCCCGCATCGGCACTCAGGATCGGGGAACCAAACCGCCCTCACCCATACCTGGATTTGGCTTCCCGCAATTGCTGGCGGGTACTTGCTTCGGTCACATTCTGGGAGCTGGTGCTATCTTAGGTCTGACCAACATTGGCGCGATCTAGGTAGTCGAATTTAAATTACCTTCGCCTGCGGAATCGGTAGCGCTGCTATCGATTCCATTTTCATTTTTGGTGCAACTCGCCCGCAGCGGCGCCAGGATGCGTAAGAATAGGTGTAAAACTCTATTTTTAGGAAATTTTTATGCAAACAGGTTGGCGTATCGGGTCTATATTCGGCATCCCCTTAAACATTGACCCTTCTTGGTTGATTATTTTAGGGTTTTTTACCTTTGCCAACGGGTTGGATTTAGTTTCAGAAAATCCAGAGTGGGGTTTCGTTGCTTGGGTGACTGGTTTTTTAATCGCCCTGCTGCTGTTTGTCTCCGTACTGCTGCACGAATTGGGTCACAGTTTGGTAGCGCGATCGCAAGGCATTAAAGTAAATTCGATTACCCTGTTTCTGTTTGGCGGTATTGCTGCCATCGACCGGGAATCCCAAACCCCCGGACAAGCCTTTCAAGTCGCGATCGCAGGCCCTCTCGTCAGTTTAACCTTATTCGCCCTACTAAGTATTCTATTTTTCCAAATCCCCCAGTCGAGTCCGGCGGGGGTTGTAGTGGGAAACTTAGCCCAAATTAACTTGGTTTTGGGATTGTTTAACTTAATACCCGGTTTGCCTTTGGATGGCGGGCAGATTTTAAAAGCCGCCGTGTGGAAGATTACCGGCAATCGCTTCTCTGGCGTCCATTGGGCGGCTAGAACTGGACAAATTCTCGGTTGGTTGGCAATTATTTCGGGTCTGTTCTTTGCTTTTACAACAGAAGAATTCGGTTTCTTCTGGATTGCTTTACTCGGCTGGTTTGTGCTGCGAAATGCCACCGCCTACGATAGCATGACCAATTTGCAAGAAACTTTATTGCAGCTAACCGCAGCAGACGCAATGACGCGGGAGTTTCGGGTAATCGATGCCAATATGACCCTGCGTCAATTTGCCGATGATTACCTTTTAGAAGCCAAGGAACCCCAGGTATATTTTGCTGCCTCTGATGGTCGCTATCGCGGTTTAGTCTCAGCCGAGGATTTGCGGTCAGTCGAACGCAGTTTATGGGAAACTCAAACGGTTCACACCATCGCTAAACCCCTCGACCAAATCGACACCGTTGAGGAGAAAGCCTCCCTCGTTGATGCAATCAATAAATTGGAAACAAAACAATTGGGTAGAATTACGGTACTTTCTCCAGCAGGAGCGGTGGCGGGAATAATCGATCGGGGGGATATAGTGAAAGCGATCGCGACTGCCCTCAAGTTTTCCATTCCGGAAGCCCAAATCAAGCGCATCAAACAAGAAGGCAGCTATCCCGGAGGGTTTCCCATTCCGGCGATCGCAAAAGCCGCAGCAGAAGCTCAGCAGCAACAAACCCCATCTGAGCTAACATCCGCTTCCAAATAAGAATAGTTCTCGATTAGTGTTGGTGGTGCGTTAACCCACCCTTTTCTCTTGTGGGATGGGCTTTTCTCTTGTGGGATGGGCTGTTCTCTTGTGGGATGGGCATCCTGCCCGTCTCACCCATCTCAGGTGAAAGATTTGAGTCTATGCTACTCGATATCAAAATAGAAACCATTTTAGAAATAAACTTTCATCTATATCTACAATAATTCTCATTTACCAACCTAAAAAATAAGTCTAAGTGATACTACTTATAAAAAATTCACTGACATACTTTAGGTATTAATGCGGAAGCGCGCCCCGCATTCTCGTTATAAATTTGTAATACTTCAATTTGAGCTAAAGAGGTAGTATAAATGCTTAGCTTTACAATCTGGCTGATAGTTTCCTTAATTGCGGTTTATATCTACGCCAATTCAAATGACGAAATGGCTTATCTGTGCGCGACCATTTCAGTAGTCAGTATAATTGCCAGCTTGGTTTTAGCACCTTGGCAGATCAAGTTATTGGTTTTAGTGCTGGTACTGATGAGTCAAGGACAGCCTTGGCAGAAAAAATCCACGATACCCTCCCAGACCAAGAAGCTGGTAAGCTTGAGCAATGGCGAGAGCAACCCAAAAGCCGCCTCAAATAACACCGAGGGAAAACAGCGAGATTTAGTTGAGACTGCAACCCGTCCAACCTTTGAGTTAAAGTATCGCGGCGTTAGCATTAAGAGTTAAAGGCTCTAGTATCGGTTGAGCCTCAATTGCTTGCCATTCGTCTGGTGATAGCGGTTGCATCTTTAACTGAACATCGAAACAACGCGACGCACTAGCAGTTAAAGCATCTATGACGGTTGGAATTAGTCGATCTTGCCGCCTTGAAAGCGGTATATCTATTTTTGAGATTTCCGCCTCACCGAATACCCGTTCAAACAGATCTAGATTTGGATACAAGCGCATTGAACCATGTTGCAGAACGGTATTACCCCGACAAAGTTGGGCGCTGCCAATCAACTTAGCATTATTTGCCAACACTAAATCCGCACCCGTAGCAGTGCCAAAACAGTTGGGATTGCGAATGTAACCGCGTCCAGCGTTACCGTAGTGTAATTCAACGCCAAGCGATCGCCACCCCAAAATCAAAAACTGGCATAATCTGCGATACACCTGCATCCGACTGCCAGAAAGACCCGACGTGACAATGGCATAAGTCAAATCTCCCTGATGCAGCACCGCACGTCCACCCGTAGGACGCCGCACCAACTCAATTGGCTTTCCTTGCCAAGTTAGATCCTGCCAAAACTCAGGCCATTTATGTTGGTGATAGCCTAAAGAAATAGCAACGGGCGACCAAGTATAAAAGCGTAAAGTAGGCGGATGCAAACCCAATCTGTGCTGTTCTAGCAACCAACGATCGATTGCCATTTGCACCGCACCAGGTGCTTCCAGTAAAGGAATGAGACGCCAATGAGTCATATCATGTCCGCTTGAATACCCATAGTTCGGACGCTCCGCGGGGACACGGGGACACGGGGACGCGGAGAGTTTTAATTAAGCGCTATTTGCCGGACATCATATCATATCATGTCCGCTTGCTGCGGTAGCGTTAGGCTTAGGGTGAGCAGGTGGGAGGGAAAAAAACAGCTTTTCGCACAATCGACTATATACAACCGATACAACCGGACATGATATCATTATTTATTAGTTTTTTTTGCTAATAGCTAATAGCTAATCGCCACTGAACAATTAGCAATTAGCAATTAGCAATTAGCCAATAACTACTGAGAAAATTCGGCTTGCAAAGCCTCATCATTGTTATCTGCGATCGCTGCCACAATTGTAATAGCGCGAGAAATTTCCCCTGGTGAAAGCTCGGCAACGGTACGAGAGGATAGGACTACTACTTGGTCGTTAATAATGGCGAAACGCGCTTCAAAAGTTTCAGCCCCGTTCATTTCTAATAATTTACGCATTAATTGCGGTTCGTTTTTGGCAGGTAGGTTTAATACTGAAGACCAAACGGTTAAAGTGTCTTCATCGGTCGAACCAGTCAGTTGCACGAACACTTCAACGCTACCATACCTAAACTTCCAGAGATGACCCGCATCGGTTTGGCTAACCATTGCGGTGTTATCCTGGTCGAGACTGGAGATAACGGTTTCAATCACCTCTACATAATTGATTTCCATCTCTTCCTCTAATATCTCGTTGACTAGCTCGTCGGGAGATAGAGTTGGAGTGGAAACGGTTTCCGGATCGGGTTGGAAGGTTGTCATAGAAATTTACCGTCAGGATGCCAAACCCAATGTATCGCCTTTGGGACGCTTCTGCTAGAAAAGATGGGGCAGGACTTACCCACGACGAGGCTTATTCCCGGTTTCACAGTAGTAGCACAGCAGCGGAAATCTTCTTTCCAAGGGAAGATTTGATGATTGCCGTGCCCCTGGGAGTGTGCCAAACCAGGATTTTTGATCGCAACTTATTCGCGGTTTCACAGTAGTAGCACAGCAGCGGAAATCTTCTTTCCAAGGGAAGATTTGATGATTGCCGTGCCCCTGGGAGTGTGCCAAACCTTATTCGCGGTTTCACAGTAGTAGCACAGCAGCGGAAATCTTCTTTCCAAGGGAAGATTTGATGATTGCCGTGCCCCTGGGAGTGTGCCAAACCACGATTTTTCATCGAAAGCGGGAATGGCAAATAGCAGATTCGATTAAATCTGAAATCTAAAATCTGCAATTTATCATTCCCCAGTTCGCAGGTTCCTAATTCTTAGTTTCTGCTGCTTTCTTTTGCTGAGGAATCGCGCTATTTATCCCGTTAAGGAACATCGGCACGAATTTTTCCACAAACGCCTGCGGATCGCGATTCCAAGCCCGCTGCGCCACATTCAGACGAGTGGACTGCAACTGAGGTGCCAGAAGCGTTTCCGGCAGGCGTTCCATTAAGTATTGAGGACGTTGCCATACTGGCATGGTATTGGCGATTTCCAATAGGTGATCCAAGCGGCGCAATTCGGCACCGAAGGTGATATCCATCCCAGCTTCATAGGCAGCTTGTTCGATAGCGACGTATTTCCGCTTAGCTTCTTCAACCTTTTGGCGATGTTCAGGACTCTTTTTGGCAATTTCTGCCAGCTTTCGGTTACCCCAACGGACGTGTCCGGCTTCTTCGGGGAAAATCTTTTCGATGGTTTCCCGAATCTTAATATTTTCTTCGGTTTGGGGAGCCTCTTTGAGGGCGTGAATGTGGGCGGCGAAATATTCGCAACCCCGTTTTTCGGTAACGTTGATAGCGGCTAAGGAAGAAATTATTGCATCTTCACGATGGTGTTCTGTGACATAGGATTCCCAGTCGATCAGCCGTTCAAATTCATCGATATAGGAAGTACCGGGTGGCGTGCCGATATCTGCACCCAAGTCTACCAACAAATCGGTCAACCACATGGCATGACGGGCTTCGTCCGAGATGTGATGGGATAAGTCTTTTAGCAGTTCTTTTGGCTTACCGTTGAGCTTCTCGATCAAGTCGGTGAGGTCTTTGCAGCTGCGTTGTTCGTTGTAGCGGTAGCGATTGAGGGTGATTAAATGGATTTCGCGATCGCGTACCACTTGCGCCATGATCTCGCGCGCACCCAGACTGTTTTGTAGTTTACGAGGATATGCAACCGTCATGATGAATACTATTTATTGCGTTTTGTCAACGACAGATTTAATCCTAACGCAGCTTCCCCGGTAGAAAAAAACCACCCAGAGAGGGTGGTTTTTTTTACTTAACAGGACTTAGGCAAAGAAACCGGGTTTCTCTGAAAAGAAACCGGGTTTCTAGGATCGTTGCGCGTAAGTCCTACTTAAAAAACAATTGCCTTTTAGACATCGTAGTAGAGGGCAAACTCGTAGGGATGGGGACGCAGCCGCATCGGGTTGACTTCCTTATCGAGTTTGTAAGCGATCCAAGTTTGGATGAAGTCTTCGGTAAACACGCCGGTGTCGGTCAAGAAACTATGGTCGTTCTCCAATGCTTCCAGGGCGCCTTCCAGGGAACCGGGAGTAGAAGGAACTTTGCTCAACTCTTCAGGGCTGAGTTCGTAGATATCCACATCCAGGGGTTCGCCCGGTTCAATTTCGTTCTTGATGCCATCAATTCCAGCGCAAAGCATTGCAGCAAAGGCTAGATAGGGGTTACAAGTGGCATCGGGACAGCGGAATTCTAACCGCTTGGCTTTGGGATTGGTTCCAGACAGGGGAATGCGGACGGAAGCGGAACGGTTACCTTGGGAGTATGCCAAGTTCACGGGTGCTTCAAATCCAGGTACCAGACGCTTGTAAGAGTTAGTGCTGGGGTTGGTCAACCCTAACAGTGCGGGGGCGTGTTTGAGGATACCGCCGATATAATTCAGTGCCATTTTGCTCAAACCAGCGTACCCGTCGCCCGCAAACAGGGGTTGTCCATCTTTCCAGATCGACTGGTGGGTGTGCATCCCAGAACCGTTATCGTTGAATAGCGGTTTGGGCATGAAAGTAACGGTTTTGCCGTATTTCTTGGCAACGTTCTTGATGACGTACTTGTAAGTCATCAGATAATCTGCGGCTTCCACCAACTTGGCGAAGCGGAAACCGAGTTCGTTTTGACCGCCGGTAGCAACTTCGTGGTGGTGTTTTTCAATCGGAACGCCGCATTTTGCCATCGTCAGCAGCATTTCCGTCCGGATATCTTGCTGAGTATCGGTTGGCGATACTGGGAAATAACCTTCTTTATAGCGGGGTTTGTAGCCCAGGTTTGGTCCTTCTTCTTTACCCGAATTCCAACGACCTTCCACCGAGTCTACGTAGTAGAAACCTTTGTTTTCACTTTGGTCGAAACGGACATCATCAAAAATGAAAAATTCTGCTTCTGGTCCGATGAAAGCTGTATCGCCAATTCCGGTGGAAATTAGGTAATCTACCGCTTTTTGGGCAATATTGCGGGGACAGCGGCTATAAGGTTCGCCCGTGCGAGGTTCTTTGATGCTACAAATCACGCTCAGGGTTGGTTCTGCCATGAACGGGTCGATCCAAGCAGTTTTTGGATCTAACACCATCGTCATGTCCGATTCGTTGATCGCTTTCCAACCCCGAATGCTGGAACCGTCGAAAGGTACGCCCGCATCGAAACTACTTTCGTCGATTTGGTCGTGGTATAGCGAGAGGTGCTGCCAGATTCCCGGCATATCAACGAACTTGAGGTCAATGATTTGGATGTTATTTTCTTTGACGTAATTTAATAACTCTTGCGGGGTCTGGAACATGAATTACTCCGTGGTTGTTGAGCTGGCTACAATCTCGATACTGATATATGGTCGCTGATGAAGGGGCAAATCGAAATGAATAAAACCTGAAATTTTTCTGGTTACCTTACTTGCGTCAGATTCAATCGAAAGAGTTTAGCTGTTTTCAGCTAAATCTACACAGTAGATGGCAATGTCTGGCATTTGTGGGGCAGGTAGAAAGCCCTCGACCGGGCTGTTGCCCAACTACAAAATGCCATCTGTCCTTGGTCTATTGCCCGTGTTTCACGCGCCGATTATCTAGTATACCTGCATCATGCTAGAGATAGATCTTTCAAAATTATGTAGCTTTTGTTACAAAAATTCGGTTTTCCGGGGTGAAATGGGGTCACAAAGGTTAAAAATTGTAGCTAAATTAACAGAATGTGGCAGGATGGCCTATATTAAAGATTAATATGGTAACAATAACTACAGTTTATCGCGGGCATAACAATGGCATTTAACACGCAGGCGGATTGGGAAAGGCAAGAGGCATACCAGTACAGACCAGGACAGCGGGTGGAACTGAAGCAGCGCCCCGGTGTGGTCGATACGATCGCCGAATACGACCCGATGATGGTACCGCCGATCCAGTTGGTGAATGACCCGCAGCCGAGATATCCAGAAGAGTTAAACGTAATGCCGAAGGTGCCTACCCACTGGTTCGGTGAGGTTGGGCAAAGCAAGCTTCAAAGCCGAAATAGTCGTTATAGTAGCAGTCGCGTCAGAGAAAAGGCTATCTTTTAGTTTTGTAACAAGCACGCCCAAAAGCGATGGCGCTTCAAAGTTGGGGGTCTGTTTTGTTGTAAACTACAATCGGCTAGCAATCAAACGCCAATATAATTGTGCTTCCTGGCTGTTCCTGGATCGTATCGATTCTTCAATTGTCGGAAGCTTGAGCCTGTCTGATAGTAACAAACCTTCCCAGGCAAGCAAAGTAATTCAGCCATAGCAAAACCCCCAATAGAACATCGGAGATCAATTTCATGCGCGATGCAGTCACAACGCTGATTAGAAATTACGACATTACAGGTCGGTATTTAGACCGTGATGGCCTGGATAAGTTAAAAGATTATTTTGCCACGGGTACGGCAAGGGTTGCCGCCGCTGCTGTAATTAATAGCAATGCCGCGACAATTGTCAAGCAAGCAGGCTTGAAATTGTTTGATGAACTGCCAGAATTAATTCGTCCTGGTGGAAACGCTTATACCACTCGCCGTTATGCCGCCTGTCTGCGGGATATGGATTATTACCTGCGCTATGCTAGCTATGCGCTGGTAGCAGGCGATACCAACGTCCTGGACGAACGGGTGCTGCAAGGATTGCGGGAAACTTATAATTCCTTGGGCGTACCGATTGGACCAACGGTTCGCGGTATCCAAATTATGAAGGATATCGTGAAAGAGTTGGCGGCAGAGGCGGGAATTGCCAATACCTCGTTTGTAGATCAACCTTTTGACCACATGACGCGGGAATTTAGCGAACAAAATACGTAAATTTCAGATTTGGGATTTTGGATTTTAGATTGAATCTGAATTCTGAAATTGGAGCGATCGCGCGTTTTTCCTGATGAGGGGAGGGGGTGCGATCGCTTGTTGTATTGAACACCTTGAGCCAACCAAAGATAAACTATGAAATTACGACAGAATATTAATGCGTTTATCCGTCCGGGCGAACAAAAAGGTTATGTAGCCGAGTGCTTAGAAATCTCCCTAGTGACCCAGGGAGAGACTTTAGATGAAGTGGCAAATAATCTCGTTGAGGCAGTTACTCTCCATTTGGAAGATGAAGATCCGGCAGAATTTGGATTAGTGGCAAAGCCGACAATAATATTAACTTTTGAATTACAGCCAGAATATGCCTAGAATCAAGAGATTATCGGGTGCTGAAGATTTAGTAGGGTGCGTTAGCGATAGCGTAACGCACCATCTACAAAGTTTTTGATACCCTGCGCTGCGTTAACACACCGTACAAAAGATTATTATTTTATGAACCGCAGAGGCGCAGAGGACGCAGAGAGAAGAGAAAGGAAGAGTTTTTATTAAACATATAATTCTGCCACATTTTCGACTGCACCTAAAGTCAGAAGTGTCTGTTTCTGACCATCGGTTAAACCTTTAATTCCTGCGATGTTTGTACCTTCGTAAGGTCTAGGTACTCTGAGGGTTTTCAAACATTTATCTGAATTGACGTGCCAAAGCTTAATTGTCGCATCTGAGCTACTACTAATAATAGTTTGGTTATCGGAACTCAAAGCAACTGCTCTGATTTGATCGGCGTGTCCTTGTAAAGTATTCAGACATTCTCCCGTGCTGGCATCCCAGAGTTTTAAAGTACAATCGTGACTGCCGCTGACTATAAATTTACCGTTGAAGCTGAATCCTACAGACCAAACTGAACTTGTATGTCCTTGAAGAGTTTTAAGACATTCGCCGGTAATAATGTTCCAAAGCTTTAAAGTACTATCTTCACTAGCGCTAACTAAGTAATTTCCATCAGGACTAAAAGCAAGCGATCTGACGTTATTACTGTGTCCCTGTAAAGTCTGGAGGCATTCTCCAGTTGTAACATCCCAAATTTTTATCGTGCGATCATCGCTGCCACTGGCTAAGATCCCTCCATGCCCCCCTTGGTAAGGGGGGTTTAAAATCCCCTCATGCTGCCCCCCTTGGTAAGGGGGGTTAGGGGGGATCGGACTAAAAGCAACAGACCAAATTGCATCTTCATGCCCTTGAAATGTGTTAAGACATTTCCCTGTTTCGACATCCCACAGCTTGATTGTTCTGTCATAGCTTCCACTAGCAATTGTTTTACCGTCAGGACTAAAAGCAACTGCCAAAACCCAACCATTATGCCCGTCTAAAGTTTTAATACATTCACCCGCGTCAGCATCCCAAAGTTTGATGGTGTTGTCGTTACTACCACTGGCTATGATCCCCCCATGCCCCCCTTGGTAAGGGGGGTTAGGGGGGATCGGACTAAACGCAACCGTCCAAATCCAATTAGTATGTCCTGCTAAATCGTGAAGGCATTGCCTTGTCTTAAAATCCCAAAGTTTGAGAGTTCCATCGATACTGCTACTGACCAATTTTTTACCATCTGGACTAAAAGCAATTGATACCGTCCACCATCCGTGTTTTTGAAATGTGGCAATGGGTTGTTCATCTTCAATTCTCAATAGATGAATTTGACCGTTAGAATCCCCGGCGGCAAAATAGTCTCCATCTCGACTGAATGCTAAGGCATGAATTCCGCCAAAAGATTGCGTAAAAACTGATTTGCTGAGGTCAGAGTAGGAAAGGTTAACTTCTTGTAAGTTTATCCCTTGAAGATAAGCTTGCCAGATGGTAAGATGGGAAAAATTGTAATGTTTTAAATTAGCCTTCAAATGACATAACAGATTCAGAATGTTTCCGCCTGTGTATCCTGGTTTAAGGGGAGAAGCTTCGCGTAATTTTGCGAGGATACAATTAAAATGATTTTCTAGGTTGACTTGACTGTGAAAACTATCAATGAGTCTTTGTTTAACTGGATCGAGAATGTTTCTGGTTTGACTTTCTCTGATATAATCTTTGCTAGAAGCGAGAATTAAAGCGTGGCTGTTAAATAGTTCAAGTTCGCCTGTTTCTAATTATTGGCATACTTTTTCAATCAGTTTCTCGGTGATGTACTCGATTAATACGGGTTGAAGGGTGAAACGGTTTTCGCTTTTTTCCAGGGGGAGTTTGTTGTGGAGCGATCGCAAACTCTCCGCCACTCTTTCTTTGGCGATACTTGAAACAATATCGTCCTTCAAATTTGCAACAGAAATTGGCTCCCGATGTATGGCTAGCCAGTACAGTATTTCTTTTTCGCAATCGGACAATCGCGCAAAGTGCCAATCTAATAATTCCCGCAGATGGGCGAAAATAGGTTTACCTTGTCGCAAGAATTCGGAAATATCGCCTGCAAATTCATCTCGGATATGATGGGCGGCAAATTCTAAAGCTAATGGATTGCCATTGTAAAATTCAATCAATTGTTTCCATTCGTCATCTGAACCAGAAAAATCACCGATTTCGTTAAAGATATGCCGTCCTTCAGAAGCCTCCAAACCTTTTAATTGTAAGAAACGAACTGGTTTATGCTTTCCTTCTAATCGCTCAATTTTATCGATCTTTTCGCGGATGGTTAAGATTAAGCAGCTTTGATGGGGTACTTCTCCTATTTTTTCCAACAGTTGCCCGTAATCTTCATATCCTGGTTTGCATTTTCCGGCGGAATTACCTGCTTCTAGGATTGTTTCTACATTATCCAAAATTAACAGACAGCGATGGTGTTTTAAATATTGGAGTAAGAGCGATATTTGCTTGTCTATTCTGTCTGGTAGATCGGTTGAAAGTTGCTGGGAAAGAAACTGAATCAAGTCGGCGATAATTTCCGTCACGGGTGGGGCGTTGAGAAGCGATCGCCAAATGACATATTCAAACTCATCTTGAAGCGATCGCGCCAATTTCAGCGACAGATCGGTTTTCCCAATTCCGCCTTTCCCTAATTTTACCGACACCGCTGTTTTGCCAATCCCACGGATGCCCAAAATCGCGACTAGACGACAGCGATCTTCAAGTATCCATTGCTTGAGTGTGACTAATTCTGCATCTCGTCCAAAGAAAGTAGGGACATCCGGCGCATCTGCCCAATCTTGATGTGGAACCTCACCCCCCCTGCCCCCCTCTCCTGCGAGGCGAGGGGGGTGTGATGAAGCCCAATCTTGATGCGAATCGACCTCACCCCCCCTGCCCCCCTCTCCTGCGAGGCGAGGGGGGTGTAATGAAAGCCCCTCTCCTTGCAGGAGAGGGGTTGGGGAGAGGTTTGTTTGTTCAACAATTTCTTGCCAATCCAGTTCTAAAATCTGACAGTAAGCTTTAAACGATCTGGCTTTAATCGCGTGTCTTGTAGTTAAGCAAGCAAATCGACTCCAAGTTCCATAAGAAATATCTTTAGCAAGAATTTCGCCTGCATCGATCAGGTTTTCAATCCGTTCTAAGATTGAACCTTGTTGAGATTGTAAAACTTTTAGTTTAATGGCATTGATATCTCGATTTTGCTCGACTCGAAACAGCTTTTCCCAATCTCGCAGCCATCTTGAATCGTTAGGATTCCAGTTATTTCCCATCCGATGTTGTTCAATTAAAACTTTGCTGGCTTCTTTGAGAGGTGTGGTGTCTTCATATCTCACCGTCCATCCTCTTGTTTCCCTAGCTTGTTTGATTTTTACTTGTCCTTGCTTGGATGCTTTCAACCCTATCATGCACTATATTCGTTATTTGTCAACCTCTTTTGGGATCAGTTTACCATTGATCTGAAGCGATCGCGACTTTAGCAAGAAAATTTATTACTGTAGAACGGATAATCGCAAGTGGCCTTACAAATGCCTTGAAATAAATTTCAGGGCTGTTGCGAGCGATCGCGCTAAATTATTCATTTTTCTTAACATTAGCGTTGGTTAATTACGAACATGTTTGAAGATCAAAATCCTCTGACAACCGCCTCTTCAACTCTGAGTGAGAACAACGATCGCATAAGTGATGTCTATGGATTGTTGCCGAATCCGCTGATGTTAAGAGAACGGGGAGGTAGTTTAAGTAATATTGAAGTCTATAAAGATTTAGGTCAAGGTTGTTGTGGGGATGCGATCGCATCTGCAAGTAGAGACGTTACGACAAGTAGAGACGTTACATGTAACGTCTCTACTTCCCCTGAAAATTGGTTGCTACAGGGGCAACAACAAGGTAGCTTGTCGAGCGAAAGTAATAATGTTGAGGATATTCAAATAGGCGATACGCCTAACGGCACGCTGCGCGATCGCGACTCCCTCACCGGAATGGTAGCAGGCGATATCCTGACTGCACAAGCGGCTGTACAAACTGCTCAAGATATGCTGAAAAACTTTGCAACTTCCCCAGATTTTAGTACAAAGATGGGGGTGGCATTTGGTAATAGCTTCGACGCTAATATTGCTAGTACTTTAGCTCAAGCTTGGTCTGTGGGAGATTTTAGCAGCTTTCCGGCGATCGCGATTCGTTATTCAAGTGAGATTAATGGCGCTAATGGTGCATTTGCTGCTGCGACGAACACTATTTATCTGTCCCAAGAGTTGGTGAGTCAGAAGGATGCGGGTGCAATTGCATCTGTTTTCCTGGAAGAATATGGGCATTATATTGACTCGCAGATTAATACTACTGATGCTGCTGGAGATGAAGGAGAAATTTTTTCCGATCTGCTTCAAGGGAACCAATTGATTTTGCCAGAACTATCTACATTAAAGACTGAGGACGATTCTGTTGTCCTCTTCTTGGATGGGAGAGTGGTAGCGATCGAGCAAAAAAATCAATCAGATAATCTCAACTTTTTTGCTGGTGGTATTAAAAATTGGACTGATAATCCTGGTAAGGAGTATAAAATTACATTAATTGACGAAAAAATTCCAGAACAGCCAATTCAACAAAACTTTGACAATGGTTTTGTGAAATATGAATTTGGCGTACAATCCAGCCTGAAAAGCGAATTATTTGCTACTCCTGGCAACTTTGGAGAAGCTAAATTTTCTGATCCAGTCAATATCAACGTAGAATTACCAAACGAACTCGGCAACAACAAAACTTCTACCTTTAAAGTAGGCAATCCACAAGTAAACGGAGCTTTATTTAACGATATTAATGATGGTTCAACAGGATTTGAAATACCGAATGCCGGGTTTAAGTTTGCCCTAACTTTAGATGATGTCAAATTCAAAAACATTGAAATTAAAACACCTTTCGATGAACCAATCAAATTAAATGGAATAGATGTAGGCAGTACTTTAAGTAAAACAGAATTAAATTTGGACATCGCTAGTTTTTTAGCTGGTCAAATTAATTTTGATCTTTTAGGTGGTAAAATTAGTGCTAAACCTCCTGAGATAAAATCTCTAAGCCCTGGAAAAATACCAGAAACTTCTGGTCAACTGCCAGCTATTGCTGCTACAGGCAGATCGGAAAATGTATTGAATTTTGGATTAGATTTAGATAAGATTCTTCTTTCTAGGTTTCCAGTCTATTTGGGATTACAAAAAGCGCTTCTACCTACGGGGATTAAGCTAGAAGGTCTTGGTTTTTCAATCCAGTATCCTAATACAGGAGAAGAAGAAGGAAAAGCGCAAACAGCTAAAGATAAAGCTGATAAATCACAAGAAAATCTCCAAAAACAGTTGGATCTCCTGAAGACTATACCTCCAGAAGGTCAACAATTAGCCTTACAAGAAACTGAAAGGATAAGACAAATAGCGGAACAAGATAGGAAGGAAGCAGAAGAGGCACAAAAACAATTTGAAGAGGCGAAAAAAGCCGCTAATAGTGATAGAAATAATATTGCTATAAGTGGCGATATTTTAGACATTCAAGCCAATGCAGGATTTGCTCTACAACAAGACTTCTCATTTATACCTGAAAAAGTCAATGTGACAGTATCCGTGGACGAAGGATTAGTAGATGGAGGGAAACAGAGTCAAGTAAAATCTTTAGGAGATTCCTTTGCGATCGCAGCACCATCTGAGGGATCTGGAGTGATGAAAGTAAAGGTTAAGTATGAGCTAGTCGGTGAAGTTAAAAATGATATAGGTCTTGTACTTCAGGGTTCAATAGATGGTAAAGCACTTCAAATAGGTGGCAGTATTACTGTGGCAGGAACAAAATTTTTTGAAAATTCATTTGGGCCTGCTTTATCAGTAAAACTGCCCAAAGACGGTCTTGCAAGTCCGCCATTTACTTTAGTAGGTAGCGACCCCGATCCTATACCTTTTTTATCCAGCGATCCAACAGTTGATTCTCGTAAAATCAAGACAATTAAAACCTCGGAAATCCCTGGAATTGAACAGGACGATCGCAATCCCCAAGCTGATGCTAAAAAGAACCTGATTATCGAGAAAGAATATAAAATTCCTTACAACCTAGCATTTTCAATTGCAGACACACAGGCAACTGAAGGGAATAACCCACCACCAGGTGCTGGCAAAGCCTACTTTCAATTTGATGGTAAATACTATGAATGGGAAACTTACACAGTGCAATCAGGTGATACACTGTCACAAATTGCCCTTAGCCGACTTGGTAATGCATCTCCTAATGCCTATAACTTCATTGCTTTTCAAAATAACATCCCTAATCCTGACTTAATTTTTGCTAATACTCAAGTAATTCAGGTTCCTAAGCAAGTACAAGAAGTTGATACCAAAGGTTATGCTGTTTTTGATGTTACTCAAAGTGGCACTCCTAATGCACCAGCTAAAATCAAATTCAACACTGCTGATGGTACAGCTACAGCAGGTAGTGACTACATTTCAACCAGTGGTAATTTAAGTGTTCCTGCTGGAGGCAGTGGTGTTATTTTAGTACCAATAGTAGGAGATACTCAAAAAGAAGAAACTGAACAATTCACCGTTGTCCTGACAAAACAAGATGGTACTCCTCTCGTAGAGGGAGTGAATGAAATTGATGCAACAGGCACAATCATTGACGACGATCAGACACCTGAATCTCCCAAAGATAAAGGCCAAACTTACAACGACCCCCGCATTATCACCCTCGACAAACAATATCACGACTTCCAAGCAGCCGGGGAATTCACATTAGTTGAATCAACCAGCGGTGACTTAAAAATTCAGGTGCGACAACAGGCTCTTGGTAATAACCCACTTAGTAATGTGTCCGATAACTCAGCGATCGCTACTGTTCTGGGTGGAAAACGCATCGCTATTTACAGAGATCGAGGACTTTTAATCGATGGCGTTCCCACTAATATTGCTAATAATGATTCTCTGATTATCGGAGATGGTCGCATCTACCGTGAAGGCAGCACTTATACAGTTGTCTATCGCACAGGCGATCAATTAGTAGCATCAGTCGGTAGTCGCGTTAATATCAACGTTTTCCTGACTAAAGAACGACAAGGACAAATTAAAGGACTCTTCGGCAATTTCAACGGAGATCCTAAAGATGACCTTGCTAAACGCGATGGCACTGTTCTGAGTACGCCGATTCCTTTCAGACAACTTTATGGCGAATATGCTGATAGCTGGCGCATCTCTCAAGGAGAGTCTTTGTTTGACTACAAATCTGGTGAAGACACCAATACTTTTACCAATAAAAACTTCCCGCGTCAGAAAGTTACTCTCAAAGATTTAAGCGCCGCAGATATTCAAAAAGCAGAGGAACTAATTGGCAATTCTATTACAAATCCTGCCATCCGCGAAGCTGCCATTATTGACCTCGTACTGACTAATTTTGACCCCAGTATTCTGGAAGCAGCGATCGCCTCTCTCACCCCCGACAGCGTACTCATTATCGCCATCCCACCCAGAGCATTTGAAGACTTTGCCAGCACATCCGCCAACACCCCCGTTAAAATTGACGTGCTGGGTAACGATGAAGGGACAATCGGAGTACCGCTGGCGATCGCCAACTTCGATCAAACCACAACCAAAGGCGGCACAATCAAACTCGATGATAACGCCACACCCGACAACCAGAGCGACGACCAATTAATTTACACCCCAGCCGCCAATTTTACAGGCATTGACAGCTTCAATTACACCCTCACCGACGGCAAAGAAACCAGCACTTCCAAAGTCACCATCTCCGTCCCCGTTTTCAACTTAAATAACCT
This sequence comes from Microseira sp. BLCC-F43, assembly GCF_041929235.1. Lineage (NCBI taxonomy): Bacteria > Bacillati > Cyanobacteriota > Cyanophyceae > Aerosakkonematales > Aerosakkonemataceae > Microseira > Microseira sp. BLCC-F43. Next base: position 14,204 of record NZ_JBHFNP010000142.1, on the reverse strand, counting down.
CAACGGAAACAACGGATTTGTCATCAATGGCAATAATGCCGGAAACTTTTCCGGAGTCTCCACCAGCAGCATCGGCGACTTCAACGGCGATGGCTTAGACGACTTAATTATCGGCGCATTTGGAGCCGATCCCAACAACATCAACGCCGCCGGAGAAAGCTACGTTTTATATGGCAGTAAAGCAGGTTTCCCCGCCAACATTACCCCAGCCAATCTCAACGGAAACAACGGCTTTATTATCAATGGAATTGATGCCAATGGCTTCAGCGGCGGTGCCGTTAGTAGTGCCGGAGATCTCAACGGCGATGGACTCGATGACATCGCAATCGGCGCATTCGGCGCAACTGCAAACGGTAAAAATAATGCAGGCAAAACTTACATCCTATTTGGCAGTAAAACTCCCTTCCCCGTCCGCTTCAATTTATCCGACTTAAACGGCAACAATGGATTTGTCCTCAACGGCGTCAACGAATTTGATTACTTAGGCTTAGCCGTCAGCAAACTCGGCGATATCAACGGCGATAGTTTAGATGACTTGCTAGTAAATGCTCCCGGCCCCTTGAATAGTTCTGCTGGCAAGAATTATATCATTTACGGTCGCAAAGGCGGTTTCCCCGCCAGCCTCAACGCCTCAGATATTAACGGCACAAACGGCTTTGTCATCAACGAAACTGACGGCAATTCTGGCAGTTCCGTTAGCGGCGTCGGCGATATCAACGGCGATGGCATGGCTGACTTAATAGTCGGTACAGATGGCGCAAATCCCGATAGCAATATACCTGGTAAGAGTTACGTCGTTTTCGGTTCCAGAACTGGCTTTTCTCCAGTATTAAACCGCGCCGAACTTAACGGCAAAAATGGCTTTGTCATCGAAGGCATCGAGATTAATACCAGTACCGTCGTCAGCGGTGCAGGCGATATCAACGGCGACGGTGCAGATGACTTAATTGTTGGCATTTCCCAAGCCAATGCTAACAATAATATTGCCGCTGGCAAGACTTATATTATCTTCGGCAGCAAAACGCAATTCCCAGCCGTTTTCAACCTTTCCCAAATTAATGGAAACAACGGATTTATCCTCAATGGCATCGAACCAGACGAACGTTCTGGCATCTCCGTTAGCGCTGTGGGAGATATCAACGGCGATGGCTTTGATGACTTGACAATTGGTGCTTCTGGTGCATCGGTTGGTAGTAACAACGCCGCAGGCAGAACCTATATTTTATTTGGCACAAATCAAGGTTTCGCCGCCAATATCAACTATGCTGACTTGAATGGAAACAACGGCTTTTTCCTCAACGGTGTCGCTGCCGATGACTTATCTGGAACTTCTGTAAGCGGTGCAGGCGATATTAACGGCGATGGACTCGATGATGTCATTATTGGCAGTCCTGGCAGCTTATTTAATAACGCACCTGGAAAGAGTTTTGTTGTATTTGGCAATACAGCTTTTGGTGCAATTTATCGACCCACTTCCACCCCCGCCGATCTACAGTTAATTAAGACTAGCAGTAGCACCACTCCTTACATAGGAGATTTGGTTACTTTTAGCCTGGTTGTCAGCAATAATGGCGCGGGAATTAGTCGCCAAATTAAAGTCAGCGATTTGTTGCCGCCAGGAATGAGTTTAGTATCCGTTTCATCCGAACAAGGGACTTATGATAGTATCACCGGAATCTGGGATGTTGGTAATATGAGAGATGCGATTAGTCGCACTTTGAATATAGTTGCTAAAGTTGATGCGATCGCACCCAATACAAACACAGCCGCCGTGACAGCAGCGCGAGAAACTGACCCCGATTCTATCCCCAATAATAATAACCCCAACGAAGACGATCAAGACTCAGTTATTTATAGCGTTGCTGGAGGCGGTGGCTTAAGTTTAGTCTTTGACGAAGCTTATTATCTCGATCAACATGCAGACGTTAAAGCAGCAGTAGAAAAGCGCAAATTCAAAAATGGTTTTTCTCACTTCGTCAGACATGGAGAAAAAGAAAATCGCGATTTCCGAGTTTGGTTGTTTGATGAAAGCTATTATTTAGCCCAAAATCCTGATGTGAAAGCAGCAGTGGAAAAAAGAAAGTTCCGCAATGGACTGAGACACTTCATCGAACATGGACAATTTGAATCACGCAAACCCAATGCAATCGCTCCTAGCCCGAAACGCTTGCAATTCGATGAAGATTATTATCTCCAAGAAAATCCCGATGTGAAAAAAGCGGTAGAAAAGCGCAAATTCCGCACCGGGTTTGCACACTTTATTGAGTGGGGACAAATTGAAGGACGCAAACCGAGTGCGGCGGATAAGAATTTGCTTGCAGGGTGATGAGAAACCCGGTTTCTTCAACAATACCTTCTCCAAATCCGACACCCTTAAGGGTGTCGCTATACAAACAAAGCCCGCGAAGGCGGGCTGTAAGAATTTTAGCCTGCTACGCCTTGCTTGGTTTGTGTAGCCACATGCTTTAGCGTGTGGGCGGTAAAGAAAATTGGCGAAGGTATTATTCAATAAACTGGGTTTCTGATAATTACACTTCTATTTGCAACGCGATCGCGCCGCATCTGTTGCAGGAGAATCACTTGCAAAAATTTTCATTTTCAGAGGCCAAATATGCGTCAAATTAAATTGTGGGCGATCGCTCTAACTACCGCTTTCATTCCTATAGAACAATTTTCCTTACCGTTTCAACCAAAAAACAAGACTCTACCGCCTGACACGCGCTTGCTTTTAGCACAAAGTAACTACGATGGCGAATTGTTAGAACTCACAAACGCTCAACGCCGTCGCGCAGGTTTAGCACCATTACGATATTCTCCTGAGTTGGGACGTTCCGCACAGCTTCATGCTGAAGATATGGCGAGAAACAATTTTAACTTGCATACAGGTTCCGATGGCTCTAACGTCGGTACTCGTATTAACCGCGTCGGTTATCAATTCAGTTTGGTTGGTGAAAATATTTATGCAGAATCTCCTAATATTAGTGCTGCTAATGCGGTTGGATGGTGGATGAGAAGCCCTGGTCATCGCCGTAATATCCTCAACTCTAACTTTACCGAAATTGGTTTTGGATATTCATACGATGGTAGATTTCATCGTATGGTACAAGTTTTTGCTACACCTCGTAGCGCCAGTAATCCAAATAGTTTTACTTCACCTCCGCCAAATTTTAGTTCGTCAAATTCTGCCAGAACTTGGAATCTTCCAACAATCAGAGGAGTTCCCTTTGATGCGACTGTTTGGGAAAGCGATACAATCCCCCAAAGCGAACAAGCGGCAGTCCAAGAAGGTGCTAACTTATTTTGTCAATCTCAAGGTTATAGCTATGCAACTTCTTGGGATGTTGGAAAAAACGAAAGAATTACTATAGAACGCGGTACATTTAGATTTAATCGTGGGAATCCAAATAACCCTAGATATTGTAATTGGTGTCGTTGGCATTTAACTTCAGTCTCTTGTAACCGATAGTGTACTAATTAATTACCAACTGCGATCGCATCTCCCTTGTCTGCCTGGATTACGCGATCGCATCTTGCTTTAACAAGAGTAGCGCTCTATAAAATTAATAATACACAACATAATAATATAATCAAAACACAAACTATTAATATAAATAATGACTCGCTTCCCCCACGACCAATTTGCCAAAGACTACCTGAAAGAATTATTAACCCCACTGGGACAAGTAGAAACCAGTCGCAACGTTGCCTCTGAAGTCAGAGAAATCGACGTATGGTTTACTCCCGCACCAACAACAACCAGCAACCCACAAGCGTTAGGAATCCTAGCTCAATTTGCTACTACACCCGCCGTGTTTGAACCATTTCGCAATCCGGTAACATCCAGCGAAATTCGCAGTTGTATCAGCAAATTATTTGACATTCATGCTGATATAGAACGTCAAGCGAGACGGGAAAACAGGCGCATCAATGAAGCAGACTTACCTAAGTTATGGATTCTTACCCCCACCGCATCACCCCTTTTAATAGAAACTTTTAGAGGTATCCCAGATGCCGAAAACTGGCTACCGGGAATATATTTTATCGCAGAGGGTTTCAAAACAGCAATCGTAGCAATCCACCAATTACCCCGCACAAGCGAAACTCTTTGGCTGAGAATTTTAGGAAAAGGGAGCGTGCAAAAACAAGCGATTAAAGAACTAGCAGCACTTCCAGAAGACAGCCCATTCCGGACGAATGCGCTAGAGTTACTATATAGCCTGCGCGTTACCTTAGAAGCAAATCAAAATTTAGACCCAGAAGAGAGGGAGTTAATTATGGAATTATCGCCACTTTATTTAGAACGGTTAGATGCGGCTTTACAGGAAGGGCTGCAACAAGGAATTCAACAAGGAATTCAGCAAGGAATTCAACGGGGAATTCAGCAAGGGGAACGCCTTGTTGTGGAAAATATGCTGAGAGTTCGGTTTGGGGTTTTAGATGAGGAATTGAGGTCAATTATCGAACCATTGCTAGAATTGCCGCCCGAAGAGTTTACCGGATTGTTGCTGCAATTATCTAGAGATGAACTGTTGGCTAGGTTTAGCAGGTAAAGTTTTGGGCAATCTCAGCTAGAAACTTGCCTTAACTACTACTTTTATCCAAATAGGAGCGATCGCGCCTTTCTTGTGCCCAAGGCATATCGCGTAGCTAGCCCAAGGCATATCGCTCCTGCTTTCCCAAGCGCGTGAAGCGATCGCTACCCTTGGGCGCGAATCGCATCTTCTGACAATGCGATCGCTTGTTGTATTGAAACGCCCCGCGCCCCGACGCAGAGGAGGAAGGAAGAGAGTGCGATATGCCGACCGCACGAGAAAGGCGCGATCGCTTTTCGGTTTGGGTGATAATAAAAATATCCCTTATAAGCAAGATACCGCTATGGAAGAAATACTTGAACTTAAAGAACTGCTGCTTAAAGGCGATATTAAAGCGTCACTATCCATTGTTGAAGAACTAGAAGAAATCGGTCGAAAAGAGATAATCAAGACAATTCGCAGCTATGCAGTAATTCTGCTATTACATTTGATTAAACAACAAGCAGAAAATCGCACAACCAAGTCTTGGGAAGTTTCTATCCGCAACTCGGTTCGGGAAATTCAGAGGGAAAATAAGCGTCGGAAAGCAGGGGGTTATTACCTCACTCGTGAAGAATTATTTGAAACTCTACAAGAAGCTTACTTAAATGCCGTTGATGAAGCTTCTCTAGAGGTAGAAGCAGGGCGGTATGAACCAGAAGAGTTAGCACAAATGCTTAACCCTGAAGAAATCCTTAACCAAGCCATGTCACTAATTTCAATAGTATAGTAATAATGAAGTATGCTTTGACATTTTTAATATTTGGTATTCTTTCTATCATCTTTGGTTGGAATTTAGTAATTTTTAGATGGTTATTTTTATGGACGGGTGTCAGTTTTATTATCGTAGGATCGGCCTATGGGGGTATTGGATCTAAAGTATTTGGAAAAAAATCAAATGGTACTTTAAATAAATGGTGTTTATTTTTATTGCTGCCTTATTTGTTATTAACCAGGATAATTTGGCATATTCAACGCTCGATCAGCAAAGAAGATTGTTGCAATGAAATAGCTCCTGGTATCTGGTTGGGAAGAAGAGCATTTGTAAATGAATTGCCTAATAATATCAGCTTAATTATCGATCTAACGGCTGAGTTTTCAGAACCACCAAACGTAATTTCAGGCAAAACTTATATTTGTCTTCCCACCCTGGATACATCTGTACCCCCAGATCGGGTATTTCAAAAACTAATTCATACAATTTGCTCGTGGAATGGAAATGTTTATATTCACTGCGCTTTAGGATACGGACGTTCTGCTACCGTTGCTGCTGGCGTTCTGCTTGCTAAAGGATTAGTGGATAACTTAAACCAAGCAGAGAAACTTCTTTTGACAGCGCGTCCTCAAATTAAATTCAGTCCAGCCCAAAAAAATATGCTAAAAAAATTTCAACTTAGTTTGCAGTAAGCTTTGCGATCAAGACAATAATAAGGATTGTCTTGGAATCGGGTTTTCAATCCAACAATTCATCCACCGCTACGCTAAACCCCGGTAACATTACCTGCGTAATAGCGACATTTCCAGAGACAAACCATAACCTTTGAGTTTGAGTAATTACAAATATCCATTTACTTTCAGGTAATACTAACCAAACGTCTTGACAACCGGAATCTAAATACTCTTTACCCTTAGCAAAAAACTCTTCCACACGATCGGTTGGTGAAGCGATTTCCGCTACCAAGGGGAAACACATCGGTAACGCAGCAGCTTTACCATACTGTACTGCTAATTCAGGTGTAAGATAAGCTACATCGGGGCGTCGTCCCTGCTTAATAGTGCGACAAGGTGTATCTGTATAAACTTTCCCCCCTTGTCCGCTAGAAATTGCGTAACTTCTCCAGTAAGATCCAAGATTTAGCTGAATTTCACCGTGGGGTAATGTCATGCCATTTTTCTCAACCAGTTGTCCATCCACCCATTCCATGTGTTCGGGGGGATTTTTCAGATAATCTTCTGGGGTGAAGACCTCCTCGATTGCAGTAGCGGTAAGCATAGCCGTTTACTTTACTTTGCATATTGTTTTATCTTAGCTCAGGCGGCGAAGCGCTTAGGACTTTGGGTAGCAGAGAAAAAACTGCGTTCGCGCTAGCGTTGCTGCGGCATATCGCATCCAACTTCAGTCATAATAAAAATAACCGATTGTCAGATAATATTATGGAAGAATTGCTCGAACTAAAAAAATTGCTGCTAAACGGCGATATCAAAGGTTCATTAGCCATTATTGAAGAACTCGAACAAATGGGAAAAAGCAATATTATTGATAGCATTCGCAGCTTGGCTGCGCTTTTGTTGCTACATCTGATTAAACAGCAAGCTGAAAATCGTACCACTCGTTCCTGGGAAGTTTATATCCGCAATTCAGTGCGCGAAATCGAAAGAAAAAATAAACGCCGTACAGGAGGCTATTATCTAAACCCAGAAGAATTATTTGCGACTTTAGAAGCAGCTTACCTCAACGCCCTTGACGTGGCTTCCCTAGAAGTAGAAGAAGGGCGTTACTATCCAGTAGAATTAGAACAACTAATTAATAAAGAGGAAATTTTGAATCGCGCTTTTCAATTAATTTCAACGCTAGAGGAAATTCGCTAGCAGTAGTGGGTCTTGCTTTTTCTTTGCTTACCTACCTGGGTGAATTTTTTCGCCTGCTAAAACACTCCAAGGATGGGGTGTTGTTAAAGTCTGGGGTTGTAATTTGGCTAAGACTAAACCAACACCAACTGAGGTCAATGCTAAAAATATAGAACTGGCAAGAATCTCCACTAGCAGCAGGTATCGATTGGGGCGATCGCTTTCTGACGATACCATATTTTCCGCTACTTGGGCGTATAGGTTGGGATGGGATGTTTGATTGACTTCCAGGGTGACTTCGGTTTTGCTAACGTTGACTAGCTGAAGTTGCTTTAACTGCGTCAGAGCGTCTAAAATCTCGCGCTCGCTATAGGATTTGTCGCAATACTCCCCCGTCCATGCTTGAAAGTCTTGCAAATCAACTTTGAGCTTTTCCACCTCGGTCACTCGCGGCAGAATCCATTGGTACAGTAGACTTGCACAGGTTGTCAGTTTAGTTTCTAGCATAGCTGGCTCTCCCACAAGGAAAGGCGGCGGTAGTCGCACCTAAAATACTGCTGGCTCTATGATAATTGTTACATATTTGACAGTTTTAGTCTGGCTTATGTGCATTAACTGCATAAATCTCTACAATTTATTGAACTCATGACAAAACAACGACTCGATACATTGTTGGTAGAACTCGACTTGTGCGACTCGCGCCAGCAAGCACAGCGTTTGATTCGCGCTGGGGAAGTAATGGTGAACCAGCAGGTGATTGACAAACCGGGGACGGAGGTGGACACTTCAGCACAGATACAGATTAAACAGCGATCGCCCTACGTTTCCAGAGGCGGGGAAAAACTGGCTAAAGCCTTAGAATTGTTTGAAATTCGGGTACAAGGGCGGATATGCTTGGATGGGGGCATTTCTACGGGCGGTTTCACCGACTGCCTGCTGCAAGCGGGTGCAAAGCTGGTTTATGGCGTGGATGTGGGTTACGGACAAGTGGACTGGCGTCTGCGGAATGACCCCAGAGTGATGTTAAAAGAGCGTACCAATCTGCGCTATCTTACTCCTGCACAGTTGTATGGCGATGCCGCAGCAGCAGATTTGGGAGTTGTGGATGTTTCGTTCATTTCTCTGGCAAAAATCCTGCCAGCATTCTGGAATCTGCTTCAACCTCCGCGCGAGGCAGTTTTGCTCGTCAAACCGCAGTTTGAAGTAGGGAGAGAACGGGTTGGCAAAAGGGGCGTGGTGCGAGATACTGACGACCATGTTCGAGCGATCGCGTCTGTATTGCAAGCTGCTCAACAACTGGGATGGCAGTATCGCGGCTTAACCTGGTCCCCAGTCACCGGCCCAGCTGGTAATATCGAGTATCTTTTATGGGTCGTAATGGATAGTCAAACGGTTTCATCCGATTTAAGCACAATCTTCGCGATCGCTCAATCTGCAAAAGCGGCTCTCACTCCATAATCTCTCACTTTACTTTAAATCAATGCGAAAACTACTATCGCGCACCGTGATATATCTTCTTATTGCTGTTTTCCTGATCCTGACAACAGCCGGGATGAAAGTTGGAGCGAGTTTGATTGCGGAACAATTTTTATATAAAATTATCATCATCGGGGATGTATTCTCCACTTTAGAAGTGGTTGAATTCGTCAATGTCCTAGTCTTTGCCATTTTAGGGATGGGCTTTGGATTGGCAACCGCGTTTTTACCAAAAATTTATCGTCAGAAGACAAGCGCTCTCTTACTCATTATTCTAGTCCCGCTAATTTTTAGCACCAGTGCTATGGTCAGATACAATCTCTGGATTGAAGATGTTGCCGAGCAAGAGAAGACATCCTACGCTGAAGCAGAAAGCTTAACCGACTCATTTTTAAGTAGAAGAGTTGGGGTGGATGGATTTTTAGGATTTTATGTTTATACAGCCCAATTTCCAGTTTTACCAACCAACAAAGCTGAAATTAAGAAAGCAGAAAAGTTAGAAGAGAAAGTTAAAGCAAACTTCATGAGTCTCAATAAAATAATCGGCATGAAACCAGAGATTATTACTGTAATTTTAGCGGGCAGCAAGTGGCTAATCCGCACCTTCTACTTTTCATTAGCAGCGTTTACAACGATTAATCATTTTAAAGCAGGTTGTCAGGAACTTATCAAAAACACTAAACCTACTGCTCCTAATTTTCCTCCAGTACCGCCTCGTTACAAATATAGTATTGATAAACCAATGCCACAAACAGGTTCGCGGCGTAAGCTTAAGAGCCATTGAAAACTGCGTTAAGAGGTGTGCCGCATGAAGAAGTTTATCAAGTTTAAAAAATCTAAGAGTTTTATCTTTGGCTTTTGTCTGACATTTATAGTTGTCTTAGCGACGAATTGGTTGATCTTAAATCTCACAGCACCCAGAATTCCTATTCTGGGGTTTCACAGCATAATTGATAGTCCACCACCTAATAATAATGGGGAGACGCAACAACCGTTAGACAGCGATTACACGAAGCAAGATTTGCAGCAATTTTTAGATTACTTAGTCCGCCAGGATTTTTGGTTTCTGTCAACTCAAGATCTTTACGATTATTTTATAGCTAAATCTCAGCCTTTGCCCGCTCAACGGATAGGCCAAAGGCCAATAATGATTTCTTTTGATGATTCTTATAAAACCTATTATACAAATTTACTTCCGACTTTAGAACTTTTAGAACAAACTTACAATAAGAAAGTAAAAGTTGTTTTATTTCTTAACCCTGGGTCTTTGGCTAAGGATCAGACAAAAAGTACAACTCATCTCAACTGTGGAGATTTAAGAGAGGGACTCAGAAAAGGGTTTTTCGATCTTCAATCCCACGGACTAACTCACAAGGATTTAACCAAGATAAATCCCCAGGAGTTAGATTTTGAACTTTCTGAAGCCCAAAAGCAGTTAAGACAGTGTACGGAAGGCTTAGATAATAAAACAGTAGGGATTCATCTAGCTTACCCCTATGGGAATATGAATAAACAGGTGGAAGCTGCTGCGGCTAAGTACTATTTATCTGGCTATTTATACAATAGTCGAATCTTCAAATTAGGTTGGTTGAAAAGTCCGTATCAAATCCCACGTTTGAGTGTAAATCGACAAAAAACGTCCGAAAGATTGATTAAAATGGCTGAACGGGCGTTGAAAGTAACGGTAAAATAATTTTAGATTTAAGATGGCAGATTTGAGATTTAAATGTAGTTTTAAAATCTCAAATCTGCAATCTTAAATCTGCAATTAACTAGATTTATCCGTTTGGGGGTCTAATTCTTGCCGCAGGCGATATAAAATTGTATTGCGTTCTACTTGGTTGAGAATTTCTTGGATGACTGTATTTGGCCCTAATTCGCCCCAAGTGCAACCTCGTTCTAAGTAGACTTTGGCTGCCTTTCCTACGGCATAGATACCATAACCCGCGATACCAGCTTGCGCGATCGCAGCCCCCCCATATGCAGTAAAATTAATCGGATTCTCCCCAGATGCGACGGCAGCAGCACTTTTACCCAGTCCAAACAGAATACTACTGCCCAATTCGCCCAACAGCAAACCGCCACTACTAAATAAAATCTTCTGTAAAAGCTTCCCAGCTTGGTAACTGGTCATGGGCAAATTATACAACCGCGCCAACTCGCGAATTAAGGCTAAATCCGCCACAGTTGATCCCAAAACATCTAAAACTGCGATAGGATTGAGCGCAACGGCTAAAGCTTTGTATTTCGTAAACTTCCAGATTAAATCTTCCGCTTCCTTGTCGCGTAATTCTAGAGTTTTGCGGGCGATATTTTCTTCCGCGTCTCTAGCTTGGACTAGGGCGTTGAGGGCGAGAAGCGATCGCCCTTCCCGGTTTAGAATGCTAACAATCTTTTCCTTTAACTCATCAATCTGGGGCGGTGGCGACTCCCACTCGTGGGTTACACTCCCATCAGCCCATTCTACCCGGACTTCGATCGGTGCAGGTTCGGCAGCAACCATGACTATTTCATTTGGCGATAATAACTCTTGCAGACGCCTGCTGGTACTGCTACCCGCCCCCAATTGTTGCAGATTTCGGTAAATTGCTTGTCTGTCTTGGTCTGGATATAAGTCAATTTTGTTGAAAACTAAAATAATCGGTTTTTGTGCTTGTCGCAATTCGCACAACGCTTGATATTCCGTCCGCGTGATATCACCAGCGACAATAAATAAGATTAAATCTGCTTGACGCGCCACATCCCGCGCCATCTGCGCCCTTGCTTCTCCTTCAATTTCATCTAATCCGGGCGTATCGATTAATTCTATTTGGATGGAGGCGATCCCCCCCTGCCCCCCCATGGCCATGGGGGGCTAGGGAATCCCCCCCTTGGCACAGGGGGGTGGGGGGGGTTGCGGAACCCCCCCCCTTGGCTTGGGGGGTTTGGGGGTGATCGGACAGCCCCCCCTTGGCCGGGGGGGGTTGGGGGGGGATCGGAAAGCGAACAGAACGAGGCCATTTAGTCACGCCGTGGAGGGGACCAGTTTGCAGGATTTTTTGTCCGATTAAAGCGTTTAAAACCGCCGACTTACCGCGACTAACCAAACCAAAAGCCGCGATACAAATTACACCTTGGTCTAATTTTTGCAGACTTCCGGTTAAAACATCGATTTCCGGACGCAAAGATGCCCGCATTCTAGGCGTATATCCGGACAGAATGCGGCGAATAGAAGAACGGGCGCGGTTAAAATGGGATTCTTGCTTTGTTTGACGCCCAGTTTCTGGATTAGTTTGGGTAGATTGAGGATTGCTCAAGGTTAGATAGGGAAGGAATTGTTACATCTTTATTTTCGTTTATCTCCACAGCTAATATCTCAGATTACCCAGTCGGGATGGTGATGGATGAAGACAAGCGAGCGATCGCATCCCTTCCCCCAGAAGGGTATAATCGCTTCCGGCGCGACTTCTTGGCGCGGATATCGCCGCACCAGTAGGGAACATCGTTAACGTTTATATATTTGTCCAAGATATAGCAGTTGCCGTGCCCCTACGCCATGACTTCTCGCCTCGCATTCTCACCTATATGCAGGCAAATGCCTGCGCCGATCCAGATGAACAAATTGCGCGACGGGTTGTTGGACAAATTCCTTGGGGTCAAAATCTCCTACCTGTGCCAAAATTAACACAAAGAGTTGCCAACTTACGTGCAATGCAGTGGCAAAGAGGCGATATTTTACAGGGTGGCAAGTACACCATCCGGGAAGTATTAGGAAAAGGCGGTTTTGGCATTACCTATCGGGTGCGAGATTTAGAGGGGCGACAATACGTTATTAAAACCCTGAACGAAGAGGCACAAGCTAGCCAGTATTTTGATAAGTTGCAGCAAGATTTTATGAACGAGGCGCTGCGGCTAGTGCAGTTTAAAAATCATCCTCATATCGTTAAAGTTTATCAGTTGCTGCAAGAAAGAGTTCAGAGGAATAATTTACTTTGCTGCCTTTTGATGGAATATATTGAGGGGACAAATTTAGAGAAGTATGTTCAAAAGCGGGGTGTTTTATCAGAAGCAGAAGCATTGGGCTATATTCAGCAAGTTGGGGATGCTTTAACGGCAATGCACCGGGAAGGGTTGCTGCATCGAGATGTGAAACCTAGCAACATCATTTTACGCGCTAGTAATTCCCAAGCGGTGTTGATTGATTTTGGTATTGCGCGGGAGTTTACACAAGACCTTATTATCAGCCATACTCAATATTGTACGCCTGGGTTTGCACCGATGGAACAGTATGCTTCAAAGGCAAAGCGGGGAGAATATACTGATGTTTATGCCCTGGCTGCAACGCTGTATTATTTGCTCACTCGTACTGTGCCAACGGTTGCATCTGATAGATCGCTTAATGTACCTTTGAAACCGCCTTTTCAAATTAATCCCAATATTAGCGACAGAGTGCATGAAGCCATTGTTAAAGGGCTGGAATTTTTTCCAGAAAATCGCCCGGAGTCGGTGCAAGATTGGTTGAAATTACTCCCACTTCGTCCTTCACCCGTTCCTCCACCCACACCTCGTCCTTCCCCGGTTTCTCCACCCGCACCTCAGCCGGATAATTTGCGTTCAGCGGTGGGAATGGATTATGAAAGATTGCGGGATTTATTAGCAGCAGGAAAATGGAAAGAGGCAGATCAAGAAACGGCAAATGTGATGCTAAAAGTGGTGGGGCGAGAAAAAGAACGCTGGTTTCATACCAAACACATCGAAAAGGTTCCCTGCGAGGATTTACGCACGATTGACCAACTCTGGGTAAAATACAGCAATGGGCGCTTCGGCTTTAGCGTGCAGAAGCGCATTTGGCTGGAAGTTGGTGGCAAGCCGCGTCATTACGACGCAAAAGTCTGGAAAAAATTCTGCGAGTGCGTGGGTTGGCGTGTGAATAACAAATGGCTAAACGAGGATTACTCTCAAGTAAACTTCTCCCCTAATGCCCCTGCGGGACATCTCCCCGTAGCGAGAGTTTGGAACTGGAAGCAGTGAGGGTGGGGAAGTTCAGGGGGAGATGTGGGGAGGACTCTTCTCGAGAGACTTGTAAACTGTAACATATAAGCGTCACAGCTTTTAGTAAAGATTTGCAAACAGAAGACTTCCCCACGCAAAATCTACATTCTAGCTTTCCGATACCTGGCACTGGCGAGAAAACTTTTGACAAGCGACTTCCGGGTTATAGGAGTTAGCCAGAACAAATAAGTTGTAATCTCAGATTTTCTACAATATCGCAACGCTGTATATTACGAATCTGCGGCACTGAAGTGCCTACTACGAACGGGGGGTGCGATCTACGAACGGGGGGTGCGATCGCATCTGACCACTCTACAATAAATGTACGAGCGCGCAGCAAGGAGCGCAACCTATGCCAGTCAATTGGAGAGAATATATCGTCAGCACCCCCGACGTGCTGCGGGGTAAGCCAAGAATTGTGCGATGTAGAAAGTTGAGTGGAATGGAGGTATAACAACCAACAAAGTGAGAGGAAAGCCGTCTTTCAAGCGTGAATTCTGTCTCACTATCCCCACGTAAAAAGAGTCCCAGACTCCGGTCACGTTAGTAGTAAGTAAT
>NZ_JBHFNP010000141.1:0-14066 GCF_041929235.1 Microseira sp. BLCC-F43 | reverse complement strand
TCGCACGTTCCGAAAGATTGAGAATGAGAGAATTAACCCAACAAGGAATTCGCCAGACCAAATTTTTAAGACTCTATTGCACCTACACCGTTGCAGGTGCTGAAGAAACCAAAACAACCGACTTTGTAGAAAAGCTCATGCAAGGGCAGAAAACTTGGCATCAGTTTACCGGACAAATCCACGCCGTGAGATTTCAACGCATCGAAACCATCCTTAAATATAGCTTCCATACCCTTCAATCCCAGGTGGCCTTACTTCAGCAATGAAGTCCCCGGTTTAATGCCCCTAGTCAAAACAGCAACCGGAATTGCTGATAGTCGTAACCCATCTTTTTTTCCTAAAGTAAACTCCAAATTTGTTAATAAAATAACATCTACTAGAGCAAGATAGATTCTCCTTAGAAATCAGCCCTGATTCCAACTCGCTATAGCTGAGTGACAGCAGGTAGCAGTTCATTTAGAGGCATATCGCTATTCGTAAAAGATTTAAATCATAATTCCAGCTTAGATCGCCGTCTCACCGAACATTGCTATTTTTTATTATTTATGCGTAGCTTCTTATCTCTTTAAAATAATCAGGAAAGGTATAAATGCCGTTTACTTGAATCCAATAACCCTGCCTTCCATCAGGAGATTGATAACTTCTACTTAAACCAATTCTTAGATAGGCTTCCTTCTGAGATTTGATGTATTGATTGAGGCGATCAAGGTCATCATCTTTGTGATGCTTCATTGCACAATCATAAAAACCTAAGTCAGTTATAGGCATATAGTTAAACCACCGATTTGACCGCTCGCAGAACCTCAGCTTTATTTGGCCTGGTTTATAGCTATCTTCTGCAATAGTTATAGTTATAGGATGAACTTTCAGCGTAATAATTGAACGATTGAGATCGTGTTTGATTGGGATATGCTTCTGATTTCGCTCCAGTTCAATGTTAAATCCCTCTTCTATGCTATTTACTAGACCATACTCAAGTGCTTTCTTAAATTCATCTAAAGAGCAAGAACCATGAAAAGATAGATTTTGATAGTTCCTATCTTCTTGATGGGGACCTTCTAGTTGTAGACGCTTAGTAAAGTTGCCACTAAGTATTGTTCCAGGGAGAACATGAAGCTTCTCACATTCAGCAATACTTAAATAGGGAAGAGGTCTTATGCACTTGCCAGTTTCTATATCAATCCCAGCTATGCAGACTTTATCAGGATTTGAAAACCGAGTTAAATCAGTAACAATTATCTTTCCCATTGCTTATTTCCTTGTTGTTATCAAAGTTTTCGTCAGCCAGCAGTTTCAACATACTTCCCGTTCTGCTTTGCGGGCTAGCAATCGAGCGCGCAAACCTTGCGGGTCAAACTTTGCCCGGTTCATTTGGCGAACTGCTGGCGCTTGTTGCTGATGCTGTTGCAAATATGCTTCCACCTCCTGCTGATGGTTGAAGTGGAAGGCAATTGTGGCGTATATATCAGCCAGCTTCAGCGACGGATAGCGATCGCCAATTTCTTCTGCTGTTGCTCCTTGCTTGAAGACGGCAACAACAGTGTCTAATGTGACACGGGTTTCTCCGACGCGAACTACGCCATCAGCGTCAGTTTTTAGTCGTGCGACCTCAGCTACGATCCCCAGTGCCATAAGCAAATTGTCTTGTTTGTCTCAATAGTAGCAACCTCATGAAGCGATCGCCCTTTGCAGCCCCGCACGGGATCAGATTTTGAGTCACTTCTAATCTCTCTTGCTCGCCAACGCTTTCCTTCTTTTCCCTTGCACCACGATCATCTATTACCCAACCAAATAAGACGGTTTCTATACTGTTAAATGCCAAATAAAAAAGGTGAGTATTACCCACCAAGATTAAGACAAAATAATTTTGGTGATTTAAATTAGGTTCTTAATTACCACTACTTCAACTGTTTACCAACCCACTTTCCAGCCTGATATACACCATAAGCCGATGCTGCTGTACCCCCTGCTAAGATTGCGCCCATCACTACAGCGCCACCAACAGCCGAAGTGACGACAGCAGTTGCTGCTGCTCCAGCTACATTAGTTCCCATCATTCCTGCAATTGCAGTTGTGGCTCCACCAAGTCCTAGTGATGAAACTGCGGCAGCCATACCTGCATAGCCTGCAAGTGAGCCAGCACCTGCCGCAGCAGCAGAAACAACGGATGTGCCAACCACAGCAGCAGCCGAGTGGATGGGGACATCCCAATTAGTCAGGGGAGGATTTGGCTCTCTCGGACAGTTGAATGGTGGCAAGGAACCCACCGGACGCCATCCCTTTGGCGACGGTTTCAAAGTAGTTGTTGAAAGCGTGGACGAGGCGAAAGGAACTGCAACGCTGGCGATGTATTTCCGCATCTGTCAGCGGGGGATGCCAGATTTGGGATGCAGCCCCTATTTTCTCGGCCCTTTGCCTTTAATGGTGGTTAAAGAAAAGCAACCCATTTTTGTTGGAAATGCCACTATTGAATCGACACCGCAAACAATTAAACCGAACGAAACAGAACCACCTCAAACTGCCATAAATCCTACAACTCAACCAACCGATTCACGGCTTTCCCAACCGACTACGGAGGCAGTTAGAGGCATCAATATTAACCAATTTTCCCAAGCCATTGAAGCTGTTGAAAGTACGGCGGGTCGGCTTCCGGGGGATGGGGGTGCGGTTGGCTCGATTCAGTGTCAGTCCTCTTGTGCAGCGCCTTTGGGTCGCTTTGGGTTGAGGAGCGATCGCACAGATGTACAAGCTGTCCTCAACCAAACCCCAGGAGGACAAGAAATCCTGTCAAAAATTGCCAACAAAGAAACCGTCGCAAAAGAAGCGCTACTCGCAGCCTTTCCCCTGGCTCAACAACGTCAAATCTGGGAATTAGACATCAAAAAGATCGTCGAACAAGCCGAACAAAACTTATCGGGAACACCCTTACTCGAACGAGTCGGTCAAATCTTTTTCGGTGGCAAAGCCATTCCTATCAACGCACAAATTTCTAACGTGCAAGGGACAAGGGTGCAAGAATACGGTCGTCAGATAGCAGAGCCATACCTCAAAATCAATTTAACAGGTGGTTAACGCCCCGTGCTACTTCGCATTCCACGCAAAAACTTGGTTATTCTTTTGGGAATCCTTCTCACACCAATAGCCCTGTTATTCTGGCTCAAAACTCGGTCGGATTCCCCGACCCAATGGCAGGAAAGTACTGCCTTTCCCGAATTAATCGAGCAAGCGATTCAAGAAAACTACTCAAATCCAACCTGAGCTGATACATCCAAAATCAAACTCCTAAAAATTCAAGCCAAAAATCAAAAACAACCCATCTTTTTCATCGCCTTTCCTTCAGAACTATGTGGCATCGGTGGATGCCTCGTGGCTGGCTACATTAGCAATAACCAAGAGCAAATGATTATTTTTGGCATGGACAGAGAACGCCGGGATGCAGTTGGCCCCCTGCTGTGCAGCGTCCTACACATGATTGTAGATCGCAACATTGCTAAGAAACGCCTTGACCCTTTAATTGTGGTGTTGGATGAATTAGTCAGCCTATTTCTGCCGGATTTATTCAAATGGTTGAATGAGTCTCAACTTTTTACCACAAGGGGGGACGCTTGTGCATGGCAACGAACTTCTTGCCTCAATTGTGCCAAATTACCCAACATTCAGCACCTACGGTGCATCACAACATACAATCGATCTAGTGCTGAGCGTAATTGTAAGGGAGTCTGTAAATTTACCCATTGATTGGACACCACCCTCTGGCATCCAAAAAGCAGTAGATGTATTTGTTGGCTATCTTTTGTTAGATGCGTGGATTGGTAACGGAGACCGTCACCATGAAAACTGGGGGATTGTCCGAATGAAAACAGCATCGACTTCAGAAGAAACCGAACACCTAGCACCTACTTACGACCATGCTTCAAGTTTAGGACGCGACCTCTCTGACGCTCAAAGGCAGAAACGCTCAGTTCTGGCTTATGCGAACAAATGTTTTTCAGCGTTTTATGGCAGTGTTAATGATAGAAAGACTCTTAAAACTTTTGATGCGTTCTCACTCGTTGCTCAACGCTATCCCGAAGCAGCTTCTGTGTGGTTGGCGCGGCTTGAAAATATTTCAAAAGCCAATATATTAGATATTTTTAATCGCATTAATCCCTCGCGCATCTCTCCCGAAGCCAGCAATTTTGCTCAAGAAATTCTGGAAATCAACAAACACAGGCTACTTAACTTGAGGGAAACACTACCTTGAAGACACCAAAAACACTATTTTTAGCTTGGCAAGACCCCAGCCGCTATTTCCGATTGGTCGGTTAACATTTGATGGTGGTATCTATCAATTTGTCTATAGGCAAGGTGTAAAAGAAGCCCAAGAGAAATGTGCTTTTAAACCTTTGTCTTCGTTTCCGCGCTTAGATGAAATCTATACATCAACTCAGTTATTTCCAGTGTTTGCTAATCGGTTAATGTCGCGAGCGCGTCCTGATTATTCAAGTTTTATTGAATGGCTCAATATTCCCAACAATGAAAATGACCCAATGGCAATTTTAGCCCGCAGTGGTGGCTCACGAGAAACAGATACACTCGCCGTTTTTCCTTGTCCAGAAGTTGACGAACAAGGACAGTACCATCTCTACTTTTTATCCCATGCTCTGCGACATTTGCCAAGCAGTGCAATTGAGCGGATTAATCAGTTTGATCCAAATTATGGTTAGCTCACGAATTTCAAAATCCCTACGACGAGCAAGCTCTAATTTTAAACACTGAAGATCGCTACATTGTCGGCTATTGTCCGCGATATTTGCTAGCAGAAATTTTTGATTTGCTTCGACAAAATTATAACTTAGAGGTGAGGGTAGAGCGTGTCAATAAACCTCCAACTCCACTTGAGTTTCGCCTATTATGTAAAATGAGTATCGATGCTCTAGATGATTTTCGTCCCTTCTCAAGTCGTCAATATCAACCCCTGATTGCAGAGATGGCGGTGAAATCCCCGTAAAGTAGTTAGTTTGGCGCGATTAGGGGATAGAGCGTACGCATTTGATCGCTCATCCTTGGACTTCCAAGGGCAGCGTCTAGTGAAGGAGAATCGCTTTTTGTGGAGGGGGGGGGAGCGTACGCACCCAACATTCTGAGCAAGTTCGCATCGATTACACTAAAGGTGAGTAATTATGAATCCATTTTTGTTCGTGACCGATTTAGACTATACACTCGTAGGTGATGACGATGCTTTAGGAAAAATAAATCGGAAGTTAGAGCAGCACCGAAAGGAATTTGGCACAAAAATAGTTTATGCAACAGGGCGATCGCAGATCCTATATAAGCGGTTAACAGAAGAACAATCGCTTCTCGAACCTGATGCACTCATTACAGCGGTAGGAACTGAAATCTACTTTGATTCTCATGATGAAACTCCTGACTCAGAATGGTCAGAAAAGCTATCTAGTGGATGGAATCGTGACCTTGTCGAAATTGCCGCAAATTTTGCTCAATTAGTTCCTCAGCAAGAGTCTGAACAACGTCCATTCAAAGTAAGCTACCTCATCCCTGAAGAAACTGCTGTAAAAGTTTTACCCCAACTTAAATCTGCACTGGAAAACTCGAGTTTGAAATTCAATTTGATTTACAGTGGTAGCAAAGATCTTGACATCCTACCCTTTTATGCAGATAAAGGGTTAGCCGTAAAATTATTACAACAGAAGTGGGGCATTAATTCATATTCAACTGTTGTATGCGGTGATTCTGGAAACGATATAGCACTATTTAATGAAGAACGGGGAATTATTGTAGGCAACGCTCGTCCAGAACTACTTGAATGGTACAAGACAAATTCAACGGACTACCACTATCTTGCCAAAGCTTCTTATGCTGCTGGTATTTTAGAAGGCTTGCAATACTTTAATTTTCTTTACAAAACCATTTGGCAATTAAATATTCAAGTAAATATTCACTTGCTCAAGTGCATTAGTTTCCTCTGAGAAACGGCTAGATTCGGATCTTCCTCAATCACTCACTGCGCCCAAAGCTTTGAGTGTAGACTTCTGAGCATCGGTTAAATTCTTAACACCAGCAATTTTCATGCCTTGATAAGGTTTACTATCAGGTTCTATTGTGTCAATACATTTACCTGTAAAGAGATCCCAGATTTTGATTGTCTGATCTTGACTGCTGCTGACAATAATTCCACCTTTAGGACTAAACATCACAGATTCCACCGCACCTTCATGCCCTTTTAAGGTACGAAAACATTTCTTGTCTTCTATACTCCATAACCGAATGTTTTTATCGTGTCCACTACTCGCAAAAATTAGACCTTCTGGATGAATCGCTACAGTCAATATTCTATCTTTATGTTCGTCAAAAGTATGAAGACATTCTTTTGTTTTGAGGTGCCAAATTTTCAGTTTATTATCAAAGGTAATTACCATCTGGACTAAAAGTAATCGAATGAACTTGGTTATCATGCTCTCCTAAAATATCAATGCGATTTGTCTTGTAATTCCACAACCGAATAGTTTTATCCAGACTACTGCTAGCAATTAAATCGTCATTAGGACTAAAGGCTAGTGATAATATCCGGCGATTATGTCCCCCAGAATTTTGCTCTAAAGCCTTAATGACTTTATGAGTAGAGACATCCCATAAAATAACCTTGTAATCGTTACCACCACTGGCTAATTTTTTTCCATCCTGGCTAAAAGCCACTATTCTTACTCTATCAGTATGTTGTTTCAAAGTATACTCTTCTTGCCATTTCCCATTTTTAAGTCGCCACAGCTTTATTGTATTATCCTCACTGGCACTAGCTAGCATATTTCCGTCTGGGCTAAAAACTACTGACCAAACCCAATCAGTATGTCCTGAGAGTGTTTTTAGCGAACTTCTAACACATTTACCATTTTGAATATCCCAAAGACGAATTTTATTATCTTCACTTCCAGTTACTAATATTTGACCATTCTGACTAAATGCTGCCGACCAAATTCTATTGGTATATCCTTGTATAGTTTTTTGGCATTTTCTATTATTTACATCCCAAATCTTAATAGCACAATCGTCGCCACCACTAATAAGTAAATTAGATTCTTGGTTTTGGGAGTTAGGAAAAAAGGCGACAGAGCGTAACTGATTCTTGTGTCCGTCTTTAGATGTACCTAGTATCTTTAGACGTTTACCATCGTCAATACTCCACAAACTGATATTATGATGCTCATCAATCCCAGCAGGACTATTGTCGCAACTGCCACTAGCGAGAATTTTAGCATCTGGACTAAAAGCAACTGTCCACACTTGTTTTACATCGTCATGCTTCAGAGTTTTGAAAGATCGATCGCTATCCACATTCCATAGTCGAATCGAACCGTCTTCACTCCCACTAGCAATAGTGATATCATCGGGACTAAATGCAACACAACGTACTGCCGCTTGATGTTCCCTCCACTCCCTTAAAGGTTGAGGACGGTCAATATTACTAATATCCCACAATCTTACAGTTCTATCTTGGCTGCCGCTAACTAAAGTATTGCAGTTACTAAAAGCAACAGAATATACTTGCTTGACTTTTGAGATGAAGCTGATACGCCGAATTGTACTCGTATCCCATAGAGCAATACCATCATCTCCCGCAATTGCCAAAATATTACCATCAAAACTGAAGGCAACTGAATAAACGCATTGCTCGACTTGGATGTCCTTACGTTTTTCTCCAGATTCTACATTCCATAACTGTACAATTTTATTTTCTCCTCCAATAGCTATAATTTTTCCATCTGGACTGAAAGCTACTGCCCAAACTTGATTGCTGTGGTTTTCTTGGTTGCTAAATATCTTGATTTGCTTGGAATTACGAGTTTCCCACAATCTGACATTACCATTCGCTTCTCCTGTGACAAAATAGTTCCCATCACGGCTAAAACAAATTGAACGAACGCCACTCAAATCTTCAGCAAAATTCGAGCTATACAAATCTGAATTGCTCAAATTAACTTCAGGCAAATATGCATCTTTTAATTCAGCATTCCAAACAGGTATCTCCGACAAATCATAGCCTCTTAAATCTGTTTCTATCAGTCCAAATAGAAATATATTAATAATGTTGCCTCCCAGATAGCCATATTTTGGCTTTTGTATACGCCAATTATCAAGCATGAATTTTAGACTATCTTCAATCGGTTTTTGACCGCCTAATTTTTCTGGTTTTAGGAGTCGATCTACAATCGGTTTCAGGATGCGACACTTTTGCAGATCTTTAATGTAGTCCTTAGACTGAGCTTGAAGTAGAGGATATTCATTAAGTAGTCTTGGACTTCGAACGCAAATTTCAATGACAATCTCGTTGATAAGTTTTTTGGTAACATAATCTACGACCATAGGTATCTGGCTATAAGAGCCAGAATTACTTTTCTTAATCAGAGACAGATGTTCTAACTTATTAGTATTAACTTGGCAAAGCAGGACAAATTCAATTTCTTCTATTTTCATTGGATCATTTGCAATAGCCAGCAAGTACATAATCTGCTGTTCCCGGTTATTTAGTTCATCAAACTGTCGGTCTAACAGTTGCTCAATCTCTTCTAAAACGGAATTGCTGCCCTGCTTCAACTCCCTGCAAACATAATTTGAAATATCATCGTTGTATCTCTCATGAATTCGTTTAGCCACAATTTCTATTGCTTTTAGATTGCCTCCATAGTGAGCGACTAGAATTTCCCAATCATCTTCAGCATCTGGATAAGTATATAGAGATAGAGATTTGACTTGAGACAAATAACTTTTTATCTCTTCAACTTTTAAGCCTTCAACCTGTAAATTCTCATACAATGGATAAATGTCATCGTGAAGGGGCGATCGCTCCTGCTGAACTAACGCATCAACAGGATCTTTCACGCTCTCCGCAGGCAGATTTGACAGTGAACTCGGTGGTTTGCGTTTCTGCCGCTCCTCTAAATAGCGCCGTAACTCCCTTTCCTTAACCGGACCCGGATCGTTGATTCCAAACTTTTTGTAAACCCTTGTTAGCCGGTTCCTAACAGCGCTTTCAGTTGTCTCAAGCTCATTGGCAATTTGAACCTTATTTTTATCTTGACCAAATAGCAGCAAAAAAACAGCTATCTCCGGGTCACTCAGCTTTTTTGTGCGAGCGATTTCGGTCAAGAAGTCATGAGGAAAGGACATTACGGGCAAATTGGCGAAGGCTACACAGATAGTTTAGCTACTTTTTTTTTCCGGAGCAAGCTTAAGTCAGGCTAAATCAGCCTAAGTCAGCTAAGTAAGCTTAACTAACTCTAAAATCCAATTGCTGCAATGGATTTAAGCATTCAAAAAAGGTTCTCCTAATGTCTAAATCCAACAAAAAGAAATGGCTCAAAGTCATCGAGTTTGCTGTGGTGGGCGTCGCCACCTGGCTCAATCCCCACGCGGGATTTCTGCTCTTTCTGCTCCGGCAGTGCTTTCAAATCCTGGCTGCGTTGCAGAAAGATGATCCGAGTGAAACAGACAAGGGCGAACGGACAACCCGGTGTTGGCGCGATCGCCAGCGCTCGTATCGACGGGGAGCCATCACGGGGCGATCGCTTCCTCATACTCCAGTTAAGTCCACCAAGCAGTAAAAGTTAAGTTAGTCTGATGATTCGTGGATGCTAAAACAGGAAATTGAGGAGACATTGTTGTTGCCGAGTGCCGAAATCAAAAAGCTAAAATCTGAAAAATGAGTGGATGCGATCGCTACTCAAACTATCGAGCGATCGCTGCTCAGGAATCCCTGCAAGGTAAGTTGATCCGGGTTGTGCGCCCTGCAAGTTGAAACAGCTAGCCGAAATCGAAAAGCTCTTTCGTGAAACAGCAGAGTAGGGCAACTCTCTTGTAGAAAGGCTGGGTCAGCACAGGCAAAATCGATCGCGATCGCAACTCAACCAGTAGAATAAACAACATTCAAACAAAACTTATGTAACTATTGAGGGTAATCACGGTGTAACTCTGGGCATGTTGCAAAAACTTTGACGCTCGCGATCGCTTGACCTGAAACTAAAGTAGAGACTTCGCCGATCACCATATTTCAATCTGTCGGCAGCAGTAAACGGTGGCTGCATCGCAATTCGTCTCCATTGATAAAAATTAAGCCACCGCCAACAGAAGAGGAAAGTTCTCGATCAATGGCAAAGTCAAAGTTACACCGGGGTTTCCAAGTCACATCGTTTTCTGAATCAGATTTCCAATAACCTATGGTACTTTTATAATTTTTTGGCTCGTTCCAATCAACCCATGAGGGTTCGTCAAACTGCTTTTCCCACTCACTGTTTCAATGGTTCAGCGAGGGCAAACTACTGATTTTCCTCAAGCGACTCGATACGGAAATTACCTGACATCTTCGCCCTCGTAATGGGGGAAATCAATCTGCTGAAACTGTGATATTGCTATAGGGGTTGAGGAAAGCCGATGCGACTGATATGATGTCCGTTGAATTGCCCATAATAAAAAAACCTCACAGAATCGTTGCGTAGGGACACGGCATCATAGATATCTCGGACAAACAATGGACGTTAATCGTGCCGTGTCCCGGCGTCTGATTATGGGTAATCGACCGGACATGATATGACGACCAATCCGCTGACTTGTGGGAAGGGCGTTCATCATAATCTGCTTTCAGACTTGCCTGCCAAAACCAAAAATCCCCGTTAGATCCTCCCGCAACCAAGAGTAAGCCAAAGCCGTAGCAGGACTGTGACCAAAAAAATGGTCGGAAAAATTACCGTTGTAAGGCACATATCTTATCCATACAGCTGCATTCGGACGTAACAAGCTTAGTTGTCTGGAAGCAAAATCCATCCGCTCTCTGTGAGTTTCAACAAGACGGAGACAATGTTCGTTAATAGCAATCTCAACCTCATTTTGTGCGTTTTCTGGTAATGCTTCTAGGAACCAATCAAAATATGGAGGACTGCCAAAAGGCCCTGGATTGGGAGGAGATGGTGCGATCGCACCGACAAGACGAGCTGGTAACATTGCTGCTATCTGCATTCCCGGAGTTAGTTGCTTAAACCAAGTGTTAACAATTAACTGGTAAGCATCAAGCGCTCCTTTATAAACCTTCTCTGCACGGATACGCAGTCGCTCAAGGCTGTACCCTTCCCAAAGCCATTTACCCTGAGTTCGATCGGAACCAGGCCAGGGATTGTACAATGCAGACTCACCCAAACTCTGAAGACGGTTTACCTCTCTTCTGAGTTGCTTGAGATAGTATTCTTGTTCCTTAGTTCTCAAAGAACTGCCTATATCGGGCAAGATAACGTAGCAATTCAACTTAGCTTTTACTTCAATTTCCGATAGCGTTTCCTCAATGTGGGTTAGGGGAATTTCGTCAAGTTCCCACGACTTGAGTTTGGTCAACTTGGAATTGGGTCGATATTCGACAATGGCAAGTGCTGCTCGCCACGCAGCTTCGCGAATGAGTATTTCGCTATCAACTAACAATGTAGTGGATTCGAGTTTTCGTGAAAGGTTTTTGACCAGTTTATCGAGTGTCCAACGCCAAGCCCAAGCTGACTCATGTCCGGGTCGGGAACTCCTGCCGCTAGTCCATTTGTACCATTCCCGCGAGTCAGGGCACTTCCAATCCAAGGGCAAATTGACTATATTTTGTAAATTCTCACTACCTTCATACCAGGCTGCTTCTAGCCACGCACCATCTGTCCGCACACCAATGGGTTTAACTGTACCATCTTGCCGGATTGGAGCGATGAGTTGAGCCAGCGAACCAATTCCCTCGATCCAAGCTGGCATTACTGTTTGAATTTGCTGTCCGCACTGGCGGGGCGATGGCAGCGATACCTCTTCATTTCCCCGACGTGTAGTTCCCTCGCGCACAATTTCGGCAGCAAATGCCGGGTATTTTTTCGCGATCGGCACTAAAAGTTTTGATACTAGCTCGTGACCAAAAGTTGCTGTAGCAATGGTCAGAGGATATCGCCAATTCTCCAGTTGCCGAGGATCGCTGACAAAATTTTCTACCTTCGATGGGTCGTCTGCTAAGCTTTGCGCTGCAAACCACTCAGTTAAGATTGGCAAAGGGAAAGAAATTATTCCTCTAGAACGCTCAACAACTAATCTGGAATCTAAAAGTGGCTTGAGAGCATCTAGTGTAGGTGCAACATCAGTAGCGCGAATCCGATCGCCTCCAGACTCGATGGACAGCATTGCCAGTCGTTTCAGCAGTTGGTCGCAATTACTGCGGTCTGCATTTACTTGTTCGAGTGCGTCTTCAACCAGCCACGATAATAACTTTCCAGTTGAGCGCGGAGCTTTTTGATCCGCCCTCCGCAGATACCTCGCTACAATTAGTGCAAACAGAGGGCGGCGAATAGCATCTCTGATAGCTTCAGTCCAACGCGAACAGATCATCGCAGTCATTTGCAGCTTGGAGACTCTTTCGATCAGAGCATAGGCTTGCACTTCAGACAACAAAGGGACTAGGATTTTCCCTTGAACATCATCGGTGTATCGGGTTGGCCTGCTGGTGATGATTACAGTCGTGTTGTCCCATTCCTCAACGAGACGATGAGCTTCGCTGAGAACTTGACTGGCAAGTCTGGTTTCTACTTCATCGAGTCCGTCAAGAATCACGATCGCACCTTGAGTTCTGGGATTGCCCAAACCATCGGCAGCAGCTTCTACTGCTTTTTTCAGGCGTCTTTCCTGCCGCCATTGCCACGATTCCAGGTAGACAGGTATAGCAGTATTTGTACTTTCCTGTGCTTGTTGGATTGCTTGCTGAAAGAGACGTTGTGCAATCAATGTTTTGCCGATGCCCAATTCTCCAACCACAAGACTCACTTTTCCAGGGTCAAGTCTCAGCAGGTTGGAGGGAGGCGATCCAATTGAAAGGTCATCAGCAAGACTTACAG
Source organism: Microseira sp. BLCC-F43 (assembly GCF_041929235.1). Classification (NCBI taxonomy): domain Bacteria; kingdom Bacillati; phylum Cyanobacteriota; class Cyanophyceae; order Aerosakkonematales; family Aerosakkonemataceae; genus Microseira; species Microseira sp. BLCC-F43. Next base: position 1,176 of record NZ_JBHFNP010000141.1, on the reverse strand, counting down.
CTTCCTCTTTGCTGGAGACAGCAATCCGAAAGCGCTCTATGCACCATGCTCTGGATTCTCGCTTCAGTTCCTCTAAACGAATCAGGCGATCGTATTGAGCCGCAATATCAACCCGATGTCCTGCCTCTATATCGTCTGAAGGAGAAGATGCGATCGCCTTCTCACCATCAACTGCATCAGATACCTGTATTTTGTATCCTCTTTGTTCCAACCATTCAGGAATATCCCGCCAATTTTTTAGTGTATTGGGTGGTCGTTCGGTCAGTTGTTCGACATATCGATATATTGTGCTACACAGGTCAGCTTCCACTCCTCTAGCACTTTTATGTAGCTTTTTAGCCATTTCAGCCGGACTATAGTCACAGAGTAATCCACGCAGATGTTTCTTTTCTGTCTCTGTGAGTCCCCGTCTCTTGTGAGGCGCAAAGTCCCGCTTGGCAACGGTTAAGTCTTTGTACAACCTCTGTAGTTCCCAATTTTTTGCAGCATCCGTGAATAACCCTTCAGATGAATCTGGAGTGCGTGCCATCATTACAACACGAGCGAGTCCCTAACAGAGAATCCTAACAAACTTCCTAACCTTTGTTTGGCAGCGACCAGCTATGGGGCTGGAAAGCTATAGATGTAGTGATTCAAACGTCTAAAGGATATGACGAAACAGCAATCCAACCATCAACAACTGTCTCTTTGCATAGACAAGCCAATCTCCACCTTGATCAAAGATCTCAAAGTATCTCGCCATCCACTCGTTATCGATGCTACCAACAAACTTGAAGAAGCCCTACGCCTCTTGCAATATATCCAGGATGCTGGGGTAGTCAAATCGGCGAAAGCAAAAACAGCTATCTACGAACTCCTGACCAAGGTTTAACGAAATTCGCGCTCTCTAGTGGGGTTGCATCTTGCCAGCCCCACTTAACATCAAACCACACCTAAATAATCCGGGACTCTGGTAGCCCCGTCTTTTTAAAGCGGGGCGGAAAGAGGACACGAGCGAATTTATTCGCCATCTTTGATTGACTTGTGCTGCGATCATCTGATAATCTCTTGTCAGAAACGCCAGAGAAACCGGGTTTGGACACTCCTGTGCCACAAACATACTTGATAACGCACGGTTGAAAGTACTGGCGTGAGTCAAGAAAGCCTAACCAGGACAAGCTTTTATGTTGGGTGTTG